>JAYVAZ010000488.1:0-5489 GCA_043750675.1 Pseudobdellovibrionaceae bacterium
TAGAACAACCGGCTAGTTCTGATATTTTCTCGTATTAGTATCCGCTATTTCGCAACTCGTGAATCAGTGTTGCGTTTCGAGTCACTCGTCTGCCCAAGACACTTCCTCTAGCTACAGCAGCCTTTAGGCCGTTTTTGGTTCTCTCTGACAAGGTTTCAATTTCAACCTGGTGGAGCGCCGCCATAATATTAAGGAAACAGCGCCCGATTGGAGTTGAGGTATCAACCGATTCGCTGAGCGAGTGAAACTTCACCTCAGCGGACTCGAACAATTCAACAATTTCTATCAAGTCGCGAATCGAACGTGAGATTCTACTAAACGAATAGCAGACGACTAGGCTTACTCTGCCGCCTTGAACATCGTGTAGTAACGCTGTCAATGCGGGGCGATTTTTGTGACTGCCAGAAACCCCGACATCTTCGTAGACCTTCAAAGGCATGTCCTGGTAGCCCTTACTATCTAAAAAGCTCTGTACGGCCTTCCTCTGTGAATCCAGCCCATTTTCTTGCTTAGTGGTGGATGATCTAATGTAGACAGCAATGTGTTTCATAGCTTTACCAGCCATCTGAATACCCACAGTAGTGCCTCCGTTAGAATGATGAAGATTATTAGCTCAACATCTATGTAGAACAGCTTTTCAATCATAATATTTCATCGGCACAACGCATCACAAAATGAAATGCTTTTGTATTTCTTTTTGAAATACATTCTCAATGTTACGATATGAAATATGAAGTGGTTAAAAATGGAACGTAAAGAAAAGCGAACAAAATCTCTAAGTATAAGATTATCCCAAACGAGCGTGGAGAAGCTCGATAAGATTACTGGTTATCTAGAGAAAAAATACAGCTCAGTTTCGCAAGCTGATGCAATCGAACATTTTATAAATGTTGCTTATGAAGAGTTGCCAAGGCAGAAAAAATAGGTGGGCATGGGGGGCACAACCGCTTTTGGGATGTCTCACAATTTTGCGTACCCCATTCTGTACGGGGCTCAGTTTTAGAGCCCATTCAATTTTTAGAAAACTACGCAAGTTAATATACTCATACTAATCTCGACAAAAGTGGCCAAAAAAGAGCATGTGCATACGGGCATTAGCAACTCTTTCTCATTTATACCGCACATTTAGACTGCATATGCTTTACATTTTTTAATTTCGAGAGTTCGGGGATTTAAGTTGGCGTTGATTAAGTGGACCCAAAATTGGCCCCAAGGTGGTCTTCACAGTGTGACATGCTGAAATTTCATGTGACAAACAGTAATCGAAATACGACCGAGCCATTGATACTTTGTATTTGAGTTTCGTGTACTTAGATTGGATGCCCTTTTTTAGACATCTAAAATTGGAGGTTTCGTCGAGTTTTCAACGATACCAGTAGGTTGGGAATATAACGGACCCAAAGTGGTCCGGGCATTAACTTTTGAACAATTCTACGACTCGCTCCATGACCTGTTCTTCGGGCATGATTTTAAGCCCTTCCGTAGCACCTTGGACTTCGATGCCTGACAGCCTAATATAACGCTGCATCGTCTTTAAATCCTTCCAGCCACATATCTTCATCAAAACTGCTGGTGCTTGCCCATCGCGTATTAGCTGCGTTGCAAAGCAAGACCGAAGGGTGTGAAATTTTACTGATTCAATACCGATCCCAATGCAAAAAGCCCTTAGAAGTTCGGCCTGTCTGCCGTCCCCCCATGATTGCAGCCTCGGCAAAACAAAGCCTGTCTTGAAAGTCTTTAGTTTTAGCTCTTTCATCAACAAATCCAAATCACTACTGATTGGTACCGCTCTCCAGTAACGACCTTTAGTTGGCCCAATACCAGTTTTGTTGGTCCAATTCTCGTGAACGTAGATCATCTTTGCTTCAAGATCGACCTTATCCCAATTCAAAGCGAACAGCTCTCCGCTTCTCATGCCAGTGAGCAGGGCCATCGCCCAAATAGGGTACCAAGGATTATTAAGCATCTTTGCTGACTTCAATAATTGGATTATTTCTACCTTGCTGAGGATTTCGGGCTTTTTATCTTCATCTCTTACCGTTGAACTGAAGCCTTCAGTCGGAAGATGTTGTGAGCCTTTCAATTTTCCAGATAGATAGGCCCATTTGAAGATTGCATCGATTGCCGAGCGAAGCCGTTTTTGCCTTGCTTTAGAAACATCAACTTCTACTTTATGCAAAAGACTCCATGCTAACTGTTTATCAATATCCTTCGCTGGTTTGTGAAGCCAATCAACAGTGTAGATAAGAAGAACAGAAACATAGTCTCGAACCGTTGAGGCCCCAATATTGCGAATACAAAAATGACCATTGCGAGCATCAAGCTCCCAACTCTCAATTAAGTCTTTCCACAACAGGCCTCTCGATTCTTTTTCGTATAATTCTCGTTGAGCTTCTCGTCTTAGCTTTGCTTCAATTCTTTGAGCATCTACATAGGTATCAATATGCTCCTTAGATTTGCGAACTCGGATACTCCGATTGATTGAACTTTTAGCAACAACGTTGATATTGAAGCTGTCTTTACCATTTTCATTCGTTATTTTTTTAATAGCCAATAATGCATCTCCTGTTATTTAGACGCATCGATGGCTCGATCGATTTCTGTACGGCTAAAATACAAACGACCACCAAGTTTTTTAGGCTTAAGCTGACCTCTCGAAACCATGTTTCTAACAGCTCCAGCAGATTTACCTAAATAACAGGCAACCTCTTTTGAAGTTAACCATACTTTCTCGCTAATTTTATTTTCAAAGAGCAAGTTTGAAGCTTTACTGGCTTTATCGAAATTGTTCAACTTGTTGGATATTTCTTCCAGCCAGTTATGCATTAGATCTTCCCCAGTTATCAGGCGATTATTGCTGCTCATTTGAACCTCTATTTTTAAACTTTCTCCTTTTTCTGTTTTTGATTCTCTCTAAGTCACGTTTTCGTAAATCCATCGCAAATTGGTGCGAATTATTTTCAGATTTTGATGCTTGCATTTCATTCATTCTTAGCAGCAAAGGACTAACAAACGCATCGATTGTGCCGTTAATAGCATTATCAACTAAAGAAACAATGAGTTGCTCACGTTCAGGATGCTTTACGCTATTCCAGTATCCCGGCAGGTGAGTAAGAACTATTGGCAGTGCCTCTTTCTGATCTTTGAGAGCGACTTCAATAAAATGTTTAAAGTGGTTAAAGCCAAATCGGTAACTCATTTGCCACCGTCGTTCGCGTGCAAAATATTTATTTTTATTTCAGGATTACTAATAGAGGTGCTCTCTGTAGTGCTATCTGAGGTGCTGTTTATACTTAGAACCTTAGATTCTTTAATACTTGGATACTTATCTCTTAGACTACTTAGATGCTTATTACCTTCGAAATACTTTTCAAGCTGTTCCATTGTCTGTGCAAAGGTAGGCTCGAGTAAATTGCAAACATCAAGGTCTTCAGGAACATCATAACCGAGAGATTTAAAGCACTCGGCAATCTGTCTCCAGTCCTTATTAGTCAGATCATTCCAGATTTCCTCATCTGTTATTATTGCAATAGCTGGCTTCTTTGAACCGCTGGAGCTTTCACTTAATATCCTAAAAATTTCAAGCTCTCGATCACCAATAGCGAATAGCTCTCTCCAAACTTTTTTACTATTGTTAAGCAAATTGGTTTTTTCTATGAGATCACTATCAATATCCAGGAGACCTTGCACGTCGTTAAACGACAATTTGAATACAATTGAATCATTAGCTTTCACAGACTTCACGATCACTGCTAAAACCTGATGTGCTTGCCCTTGTTTCATAAGCTCCAAAGCGGCATCTCGCGTAGCTCCGATTGGTAGCTCATTTATCTTCGGAGTCATACAAAGCCTCATATATTTAGGACTCGCTCTTCTAATTCTTTCTACTAATTTAAATTTTTGATTTATTTTTGACATGACAATCCCATCACTTGGTTTCCCAAAATGTCGTTAATAACAAATGAATATCGCTTGGACGAAAATCGACCAAATCAACTTCAAGGCGTTAGAGTTTTACTTTTTTTATTTTTTACTTTGAAACTTTAGAGTAGAGGTGTATTGTCTATTTATCTCGTATAGACCTTTCATTTCTCCTCTGTAAAATAGCTTATAAATACCTCCTTAATTAGAATTCTGCTCGCAAATATCAGCCAGTACTTTTCAAGTATATCACAAGGGCCGTAATTTGTCACGAACTTTCTAGTGACATTAACTAAAATAGTTTATTTATTTGCAACTTCTTTTTTAAAATACTTTGCGCAAGGTAAGTTATGAAGTGCGCTTATGTTTTTATCCAAATTAAATAACTAACTCTAAGGGCGAAAAATATAAGTAAAACCATTAGCTTGCCGTAAGCACTAGCCATGAAATATTGAGCAATTGGTTGCGCGAGAAAAAGGGTGATTGCTGACAACATTGTTGCAGCTTTGAAGTTTGATTCGAGATTAAAAACCAGCGTCCATTCTCAGTGTTCCGTCTCACCCAATGGACGGCGGTTTTCGACATAGAATTCTCACATAAGTGACGGCGCCTGGAAGATTGATGCCCAATTCTCAACTACTGAACATCATGAGCCTCGCCATACTCATCTAAGTATCGCGACCGAACACATTTTCCAGCCGAACATTTGACATCAGTATTTAGGCACTGAGCAATAATGCTCGACTCACATATCTGATTGTAATTATCAAGCATAGGTCGCAGCGAATCAAATTTATTCTTATTTAGATATTCACCACAGGGGCCAAATTTCACTTTCATGCAGTCAGTTGTTTGCTCACACTTCAAATTATTTTTTATGTAATTCTCAATTTTATTTTCAAGTTTTATACAACGAGGCGTCCCGCTCTCCCGCCCAGTCCGGTAGTTGGCTTGTCCGTTATGTATGCTTTTAGTAATTGCAGCTTGTGGTGAGCTACCAACGGCAGTGGGCTTGCCGTCTGATGCATCTTCACGATGTTTACAAGCGATGAAAGAATTAAACATAAAAAGGAAAAATATAAGCTGTATGTATGGTCGCATATTTCCGCCTATTTTGTTTTACACTACTAAGCATTCAGCCCATCAAGCCGGACCTATTTATTTCAATTTCCAAAGGTCTTTGGGGTAAAAAAAACTGATAACGAGTAGAACAATAAAAAGTGGCAGAATTGTTATTTTCCCCAATATGCCCGTGACAGTGCTTATCCCAATACAAAGCATGAATGCCATTGCAAGCAATGCTAAAAGAATAATGCAAATTCGTAAACATGCTTTGAGTATGGTTGATGTCAAGATGCCTTCCTGCGGTTTTCTAATCGAGCAGACCCACTTTTATCAGCAGACGTTTTTTTCAGTAGATGTAGTATCGAGTGGATTATCGTGAATAAAATTATGCAAACTATATCAAATATAAATAACGTATCCTTCAGGCCGTGCTCTCTAATTCCATAGTAGAGACCAAGGCCAATGGCCCCCAAAATAATCAGAGGTAGTAGCAAGAGAAAAAT
>JAYVAZ010000489.1:0-7980 GCA_043750675.1 Pseudobdellovibrionaceae bacterium
ACCGTTAGCTACACGGGCCAATTTTAGTTTGTTCCTTAATTTCCAAGGTCCTGTCATAGACTTCCCAACGAAACGAAAATTAATGTACAATTAACTTTACTTTGTGTAAAGTATGCTTTACATTATGTCTAATACAGCTTACTAACAGAGAATCAAAAAGAAAAGGAGAATCTCTATGTTATCGAATCTAAAAGTAAAAATCATTAAAGCCGCCGGTGAACTCCGGTCCATTGCGTTCTATGTCTTCCTGGCCCTATTTATCCGCTGGGGGTTCGCTGAGGCCTATGTTATACCCAGCGAAAGCATGCAGCCTACATTACAGGTCAACGACCGCATATTGGTAAACAAGTTGGT
Organism: Pseudobdellovibrionaceae bacterium; assembly: GCA_043750675.1. Classification (GTDB taxonomy): domain Bacteria; phylum Bdellovibrionota; class Bdellovibrionia; order Bdellovibrionales; family Bdellovibrionaceae; genus JAYSSX01. The sequence goes on from JAYVAZ010000489.1 coordinate 355, forward strand.
TTATGGAGTGCGTATCCCCTTTTCGAAGGTTTGGTTGACGCATTTTAATGATGTCAATCGAGGTGACGTGATTGTCTTCAAATACCCGAAAGATGAAAGCATCTACTATGTAAAAAGGGTGATTGGCCTTGCTGGTGACGAAGTCGCATCCGATGAAGACGGACGAATTTTCGTTAATGGATCAGCGATTGACGAAACCAACTATGAAACAAAACTGAATCCTTCGCATCCTTCAATACTAAGAAATTTTGGGCCGTTAAAGGTGCCCGAAGGAAAACTTTTTGTGATGGGAGATAATCGTGACAATTCTAGTGATAGTCGATTTTGGGGATTTGTTCCTGATGAAAACATAATCGGAAAAGCCCTGCTGAAATGGTATGGGAACGTTCACTAAATAAGAATAAAAACCCGGCCGCAAGTCCTTTGGCAAGTTTTGACTGCGGTCCCGATGGGTAGAGTTGTGAGTGTCACGCAAAGGACCTAGTATAGTTCAATGACCTTGCAGCGATTTTTGTATTTAATTGGTATGTTAGTTTTCTTTACACCGTGGGCTTCGGCCGCGGGAGTTTATAATATACCCTTCTCGGACCAGCTGAATCAAAAATTGGATTGGACTGCGTATAAAATTTCAGCAGATAAAAAGAAAGAGCCAATCAATCTGACGGTAATTAAAACCCAGTATTTTTGGCAGCAATTGGATTCCGATAAAAAAATCATTAAGATAAAAGTTGAGTTTATTTTACCTGTGGAAAATTTTACTTCATTTGGCACGGAACAAGAGAACTTAGATATTCAAAAATCAGAAGATCATTTTTTGCTGCGTACCAACGGTCTAACTAATAGTTTCTTTTTGCTAAATAATAAAAAGGAAAAAACCATCTTTCAATTACAAGCCAACATGAAAAATTGGCCCCTACTGCAGGAAGGTTGTCAGGAGTTAGGACTAGGTTTCAAATCCGAACAGACGCAGCGACCGATATTCATTGGGGCGCAATGCTTTCAAAAGGACTCTAAATATTATCTTCAAATAAGTTTCCCGGAAGAAGCGCAACTTTTAAGTTCCAGCATTGTAGAAACTCAAGGTAAAGGAGAAAGTTACCGAGTTTATGAACTGGGAAATTTAGATGCAGCCGAAGGATCCGTCGGAAAATTCGTTCTTAGTTTAAATAAAAAAGACTTAACCCTAGAACTGTTCTCCCAAAAAACGGATGCATTGAAAAAAAATCCCATTGTTCAAGCCAAATTTCTGGCGGGACTGGGTTACGGTTCATTAAATTTTCAAGGCGCCGGAATCACCGCAAAGGAATCTAAACCATTTTTTGTTCTTTCCGCACTTCCCTATTTTTTGTTTTGGAAAATCGGAGCCGGAATTGATTTGACGTCGGCATTTGGTTCCACTGATCAGTCAAAAACCATCAGTCTATTTCAAGTTGAACCTTACAGTTATATTCGTTTGGTAAATTCCAATTCTTTTGTTTTTGAAACAAGAGCCTACTATTCGATGTTTACTCAATCAAATGCCGAAAATAGCGCTTCCTATCAGCTGAACGTCATTTCTTTAGGAGCCCGGGCCGGAATTAGGATGAACGGAGATTGGTGGGGTAATGTCGAAGCCAAAACCGCATCATCGTTTAGTAAATCCATGAGTTCTCATTATTTTTTGGACTTTAAATATCTTAAGCGACCACAAAAAAATCAGTCTAATTATGGTTTGGGCTTACAACTTCAATCGATGAAAATAAAACAGTCGGAAACCATAGAATATCAATTTGCCAATAATCTTTTATATGTGGCGGTGGTATTCTGAAAGCGAATTTACTTCTTTTCATATTCTCCATTAGTTTAAATTCCTGGGCGCAACCGGAAGCCAGTAACAAATTGGTAGCCCCAAAAAAGGCCCCGCCCAAATTACAATTTCAAATCCTTGCTGAAGAGAACGGCAAACCATTGGCCCAGCTAAAAACGACGGGTTCTTATAAATGGACTAAAAACGTCGAAGGTGTCCGAGTAATCGAATGGCAAATCCTAGCTCTCGCGAATCAGGAATTTCCGGATGTAAAGGCCGAAACCCCGGAGAGTGCCGACGTCAAAGTAAAGGCGAACCAGATGCTGGTGAATTCGCAATATGTAAAGACAAACTTAATTTCCAGCAACCGCAAATTCAGTTTTACTGTTGTCCCGCTAAAAAATTCAGTTATCGAAGAAAATTGTAGCTCTAGTTTTATTGGATTACAGCCAGTGAAGGAAGATGTATTAGTTCCCTTTTTTGTCGGAATTAGCTGTGAAACAAAAAATCAAGAAGTGAATCTGCATCTATCTTTTCCTAAAGATGTTGATCTGGCCAACTCTAACTTATTTGAAAAAATCGGCAAAGGCGAAAACTACAAAATATATGAATTGAAAAAAATAAATGCCGCCAAGGGTGATCTGGGTAACTTTGAATTTTTATATGGAAATCAAAGATATCGCTACAACTTAAAATCGTTAAAGTCCGAAAGTGTTGATCAAATAAATCGAGATTCAAGATTTTTTGTTTCGGGTGGTATTATTAGTTCTACTTTAAAAACTGGAAATAAGACCTATAAAGATAGTAAACCTATTGTGGGCATTACCTTACTTCCGCAAAATGTTTTTAATCAAATTTTCGCAAATGCCAGTGCCGAAACCACGATCGGAAATATTTCTAATGAAAAGTCTATTAGCTACTATCAACTGCAGGGGCAGTTAGTTTATCAAATAAAATTAGGGAGCCTTTTGACCTTGGGACCAGTCCTGGATTACATCATTTCTGGCCAAAAATCGGGAACCGGTGTGGACTACCAGACTAATCAATTGGCCACTGGAATAAATCTGGTTTTCCAAGTGGGCCGGAGATTTAGTGTCCAGTTAGACTATCTAACCGAAAAATTGGGATCGGGAGTATTAAAGGCGCATTCCCTTATCCGTGGCCAAATATTTTACCGCGACCAGTTTTCACAAGCCGGCTGGGGCCTTGGCTTTCACAATCAAACTTATAATGTCATGGACGTTAACTTCAATGAACGTCAATTCGATCAAATTGGAATTTATTTACAAAGATCATTTTGATACATCTGACAAAAAAGCCGGCTCAAATTAATACAGGACTTTAATCTAGATTAGTTAAAGAATCAGGTGCTTACGCCGATAAGAATACTGAGTATCTCGAGGGGAATCGATTGCTAATCATTGGGCGTTCTTTAATTTTTATTGCGGCCGCATTTCTGATTTCCTGTGGAGGAAGAGTTGGTAGCCCTACTTCTTCTTCGCAAACAATAGAAAAACTAGGTGAAAGTGTCTTCATCAAAATTTCAAATAACTCTACAGCTTCCCAACTAAGTTGTTCACAAACAAATTCAATACAAATTCAAGTTTCGATCCCCTCGGGCCAAAAAGTCTTCTGTCGCGATCAATCCAAATTAATGAGTTCCATTCCGCTGGGAAAGACCTGTGAGGGCGGAGTAGAAGTCAAAGAGTTCGCAGTTGACTCACAAATTGTTGAATGCCAAAAATTAAAGGTTTGCGGGAAAAGTGCAAGTAGTGTTGATGTCAAAGCCGAACAATTTGATGGCACCCCTATTCTGCAGTTAAGTTTTACAGAGTTGCCTTGGGGTTGTGACGGGTTAGTTGAAATATCCAACGATAGTGACTTTAGATCTTTGGCCGATAATATCAAATTTTCGGTGACTGCGCCGGTTTGTCGATTTTGCACTAGAACCCAAATGGTTACCTGTGGAGAATGTATACCCGTCCAAAGCGATGAGCAAGTCGTCAGCGGGCAAGTGATTCCTAAGACCTGCATTGGTGGCTGCAAAGACTGTAAAATTGATGCAAGCGCATCGAAAAAGCACAGCGAAACTTGGCTGTATTATTCACGGCAACTCCCGCAATGTGGTCAACCCTGTAGCCAAATTTCCCAGGTTCGGGTTTGTAACAACGGAGTTTGGACCGGCGACGAAAAATTTGCATTTTCGCAATGTAAAGATATTAGTGATTCTTCTTGCGTCTGTCAAAACCCAGCGGACGGCAGCGATGTCCCTGGCAACAGTGCCTTAAAAACCTTTTACAAATCAAATCCCTCTGAGTGTGAAACCAAATGTTCGGATGCGAGTCAGAATGTTCAAATTCAATGTAAAAGTGGAGTTTGGGTAGACTCAGCTTCAAACCCTTACTCCGATAATATTTTATCGCAGTATCGTTTGACCAACTGTTCGGACTCTAACACCAGCTGTCCAGTGCCAACACCCCAGCCTGAAGCCGCCGCTGTTCCAAATTTGAAAGTCACGGCTGCACCAACTTCGACGTTTTCCCCTACTTCGTTTTTTGAAAAACTATTCAGCCAAAAAACCGGAGACTCATGTACGGCGGGCTCCACATCGGTAGCCAATGGTAGCAGCTATCTGTTTTATTCAAACTCCTCTGGAAGCTGCAGCAAAAAATGTAGCACAATCACCTTGCTAAGAACTTGCAAAGACGGAGCCTTCGAAGGCGATCCGTCTTTTAGTTATCCAACTTGCAAGGACGTGCCTTGCGGTTGCTACCTTGCCTCTGACGGCAAAACTTATGACTCAGGTGACTCCGTGGACATTAATAAGTTAGAAAGACCATCTTGTGGGCACACTTGTGCCGACACGGATCAGACCGTAAAAATTAAATGTTCTGCAGGTGTGTGGTTAGATAAAGACAATAAGACTGTCACCGAAGCTTTGTTTTCGCAGTATCCATATACACAAACGATGTGTACTAATCCCGTTTGCGATTGCCAGCGATTAGGAAGATTAACTATACCAGAAGATGGCAAGGCCCATGATGTTCATTCTGTCAATGTTCCCGCATGCCCGTCCACATGTTCGCAGAAAAAAGGAAGTGTGACTTGTAAATCGGGAGTGCTGACTGGTGATACTGGTTTTCCTTATGATATCGGACAATGCAGTGACCCGATTTGTGCTTGCACTGTACCTTTAGATGGAGGCAAATCATTGGTACTTGCTGAAAACGGAAGTGCGCGTATTTACAAAGTGGGCTCGAATACACCGGCGCAGCCAAGTGCCTGCAAACAAGCAAATATCAGCATGCTTGTTACTTGTAACCTGTCCCATGTTTTGGTTCCAAGCTACGACAACACCATCTTTAAATATGACGAATGTAAAGAATCTGATTACAGTTGTCGCGTCAACGGTTATGGCATTTCTTATGGGACGTCGATGAGTTTTTCAAAAACAAATTCCCCAGCTTGTGGAGTGGCCTGTGAAACAATCAAAGTTTTTTGTGATAATGGAACATTAGTAAAAGATTCAGATCATTCAAAATCAGTAACGCTAGATGAAATGGCCCCCTATGCAAATTCTGACTCTTGCCAACCTAAAGATTGCGATTGCCGAGTAAACGGTTACGTACTTCCTTACCTGGGCGCGGGAAAAGATTTTTATTCAATTCCTAAAGGTCAGGGATGTAACCCCCAATCGTGTTCTGATAGTAAAGTGACTTTATCCTGTGATAAAGACCAAAAAGTGGTTGGTGGCGATCCAACAAAGTTTACCTATGCTTCTTGCGCTCCACCCACTTGTGATTGCCCATTGCCAACTGGTGGAAGTATTTTAGACGGAAAAGGGCAAAAGTTATTTGCGGTGGATTCTGCAACCTGTTCAGACCGAGGTGCTTGCGACAAAGCCGAAAATTTTCAGCAACTTTACTGTGCAGGCGGCCAGATGACACCGGCTAGTTACGACCAAACCAAGTTTAAATTTTCATCATGTCAACCCGCCTTGTGCACGTGTTCTGTGAATGGGGTTGAAGTAGGATTTGGCAACGATGTCTGGTTTTACAAAAAAGAGACTGTTGCAGCGCCGGGCAGTTGCGGTCAAAATGCAGCAAAGTTTAAATGCAATTCTGGCGGATCCGTAGTTGCCTACACGGGTGAAAACATATCTGAATATCCTTTTATCAAATGCTCAAGCCCAACTGACCAAGGTGACCTGGGAGGTACCGGTGGCGGTACCGGAAACGATGAAGGCCCGGGATCGGCAATTAAAAAACGTGCTGGTGTCAGTGATGGTGGCCCTGGTGGCAAGTTGTGTATTGATGGAGTTACTTGCACAGCCCGAGAAGATCAATTCGTATCGTTACAAAAAATGGAGCGCCAATCTTGTCAGCTACCGTGGGGAACGGGTGAAGTGGAATTCTATGGAAGCATCATTGCCTTCGATACTAGTTGCGTAGTGAAGCCGGGACGTTGCTTTGCTCATAGATCCATTCGCACTTGTGCATTTCCCAATTGGACCGGCGATAAAAAATATAAATTTGGTAGCTGCGAAGAAAAAATCAGCTGCCCTTGATGCAAGAATAGAAAGTAAAAGTTTTGAAAAGAAAAGAAGTCTTAAAATTATTTAAAAATAAACAAAAGCTGATTTGGCTGTTGTGTACTTTTATTGTTTTTAGCTTTTTTCAAAACTGTGCCCAACAAAGATTCGTGGGAAAAAAGGTGGCTACCCAGCATGCACTTCCGTTCGACCAAGAAAAAGTAATTATTGATGAGGCGCTTTTAACAGCAGGCGATGCAAACCAAAAACTATCGGTTGAGCAAAAAATAAGTGTCCTTATTGATAATACTTGTGCCCAGGAACTTTGTGACGCTCCGACGGAAAAGTCCTTCACTTGTGACCTATGGAAAAAACATCATTCAAAAGCACTGGAGTTTGGTTTTCAGTTTTATGAATCGCAATTGCCAGAACCGATGAACAAAGATGAAATTTTAAATTGGATTGACCAAACCACATCGGATCGAAAATGCCTTATTGGAATAAGTGACTTAAAGTATTATGAGAAATCGACTTTTAGCGATTCCTTGCAATCGCAGCAAAGTGGCTATTTAAATATTTTAAATTTTGAAACCGGATTTAATAAAATTAAACCTGAAACACTTAACAAGGTAAAGGTGGGCATTGTTGATACCGGGGTCGAAGACCATGGAGATATGGTCGCGGTAACTAAACGAGTGGATTCCCGCAGTGATTTGTCTAAGTCAGATGTAAACTGTCCAGCAAATGTAAAAGACTATCTAGGACATGGAACCGCTGTGGCCAGCATCATCGCCGCCATTACCAACAATAGCAAAGGTATGGTGGGCCTTGTCGCCAATGCCGAAATTTATGCCTACATGATAGGACGTTGTACTGATGGTCAAGCCTCTACCGCTGAAATCGGTAACGGAATATTAGCTTCATTGCAAGATCAAGTAGATGTTTTAAACGTGTCTTACGGCGGCAACACCGGGGACGATCCTTCATTAAGACAAGCTCTATTGATCGCCCTAAATACCGGAGTCCCGGTAATAATTGCTGCTGGAAATAGTGACCAAGATATTACACCAAATGGTGACCCCCTTAAAAACTTTTACCCTGCTGTTTATGCCAACAGCTATCCAGGTCTAATCAACGTGGCCGCAATCACTAACGATTATAAAAAGGCATCGTTTTCAAACTTTTCTCAAACCGCTGTGAAATTAGCTGCACCGGGCGTAGGAATTTTGGCAGCCGCTTCGCAATACTGCCAGTTTTGTAATACAATAAAAACGGATTCAGCGGGAAACAAATTTTCCGCTGTCGACGG
>JAYVAZ010000490.1:0-5181 GCA_043750675.1 Pseudobdellovibrionaceae bacterium
AGGAATTTATTTATGCGTTTTTATGTGTCAGATCTCAAAAAACATGTTGGCGAGACGGTTGAATTAAAAGGCTGGGCTTACAACACCCGATCTTCTGGAAAAGTAAAATTTTTAGAACTGCGCGATGGAACCGGAATTGTTCCTTGCATCTTGTTTAAGGGCGAATGTGAAGACTCCGCCTTGGAAACCTTTGAAAAAGTAACTCAAGAGACTTCAGTTAAAGTTACTGGGGTAGTTCGCAAACATCCTAAACATGAAAATGTTTTCGAACTGGGTGCGAAAACTTTGGAGATAGTTGGTTCGGCCGTTGATTATCCGGTTTCTCACAAAGAACACGGAACTGATTTTTTAATGGAGAATCGCCATCTTTGGATTCGATCAAAACGTCAACATGCTGTTTTACGGGTAAGACATGAAATCGTTTCCGCAATCCGATCTTTTTTTGATGATCGTGGATTCACATTAACCGATGCTCCTATTTTTACTCCAAGTGCTTGTGAAGGAACGACTAATTTATTTCAAACTGAATATTTTGATGAAAAAATGTTCTTGTCACAAAGTGGTCAGTTGTACATGGAAGCAACGGCTGCCGCATTAGGGAAAGTATATTGCTTTGGCCCCACCTTCCGTGCGGAAAAATCAAAAACTCGTCGTCATTTAATTGAATTTTGGATGGTAGAACCGGAAGTCGCGTTTAACGATATGTATGACAACATGGAATTAGCCGAACAGTTTGTTGAATATGTTGTCCAACGAACTATTAAAAATCGCCCAGAAGAATTAAAAGTTTTGGAAAGAGACATTTCAAAACTACTACCTGTTAAAGCCCCTTTTGAACGACTCCATTACAATGAGGCCGCACAAATTATCTTAAAAGAAAATCCCGATTTTAAAATCGGTGATGACTTTGGTGCGCCAGATGAAACCATTGTTTCTTCTAAATTTGATAAACCGGTATTTGTGCATCACTACCCTGCCGCAATTAAAGCCTTTTACATGAAGGAAGATCCTAATGATAAAGGCTATGCAATGGGCTGCGATCTATTGGCCACCGAAGGCTATGGAGAAATCATTGGTGGTGGTCAACGTGAAGATAATTTAGAAATTCTTCAAAGAAAAATTAAAGAACATGATCTTAAGGAAGAAGATTTTCGTTGGTACAATGACCTAAGAAAATACGGCAGTTTCCCCCATTCAGGATTTGGTTTAGGAGTCGAAAGAACAGTTGGTTGGATTTGTGGATTACCGCATGTTCGCGAGACCATTCCATTTCCAAGACTTTATGGTCGCAGTTATCCATAAGCACTTTTTTGGTGGATTCTGCTGCTAACGGCTTTAGATAATTTCAATTTTAAAAATTAAAAAGGATTAGAATGGAATCAGAAATTTTAACAACCGCAGAAAGAATAAAATCTTTCGAACAAAAAAACGATCAGGCATTAACGGGCGGTGGAGTCGATAAATTAGCCAAACACAAACAGGGTGGCCGATTAACAGCAAGAGAACGATTAGATATTCTTTTAGATCCAGGCAGTTTCGTAGAGATGGATCGATTTGTTACTCATCGAAGCCATAATTTTGGAATGGAAAAAAATCGCACCCCTGGAGATGGCGTTGTTACTGGTTACGGAAGAGTAAATGGAAAATTAGTTTACGTTTACAGCCAAGATTTTACGGTTATGGGTGGATCAATGTCTCGCACTCAAGCAAACAAGATTTGCAAGGTGATGGACCTAGCACTTAAAACTGGTTCACCGGTTATTGGATTAAATGATTCTGGTGGCGCTCGTATTCAAGAGGGTGTGGAGTCCTTAGCGGGATATGCCGATATTTTTGTTCGTAACACTATGGCTTCCGGAGTTGTTCCGCAAATTACTGGCATTATGGGCCCGTGTGCCGGCGGAGCCGTTTATTCGCCGAGTATTACTGATTTTATTTTTATGGTGAAAAATTCTAGTTATATGTTTGTCACCGGACCTGACGTAATTAAAACGGTGACTCATGAAGAAGTAACAAAGGAAGCCTTAGGCGGTGCTATTACTCACTCGCAAAAATCAGGCGTTGCGCATTTTGCATGTGAAGAAGATAAACACTGTTTGTTATTGATTCGAGAATTGTTGGGGTTTTTACCTTCGAACAATTTAGATGATGCTCCTACATTACCAACCCAAGATCGCCCAGATCGTATTTGTGATATTTTAAATACTTTGATTCCTGATAGTCCTAAAAAACCTTACGACATGTTGGGAATCATTACTGAAGTCGTTGATGAGCACTACTTCCTAGAGGTTCATAAACATTACGCACAAAATATTATTGTGGGTTTTGCACGAATGAACGGAAGAAGTATTGGTGTTGTTGCGAATCAGCCAAATTTCTTAGCCGGATGTTTAAATATCGAAGCCAGCCGAAAAGCCGCAAGATTTATTCGTTTCTGTGATGCTTTTAATATTCCTATCGTTTCTTTTGTTGATGTTCCAGGATTTTTGCCGGGTACAGATCAAGAGTGGAATGGATTAATTACACATGGCGCGAAGCTGCTGTTCGCATACGCCGAGGCCACAGTACCAAAAGTAACTTTGATTACTCGTAAAGCGTACGGCGGTGCCTACATCGTAATGGGATCTAAATTATTACGATCGGATGTGAATTTGGCCTACCCGACTGCGGAAATTGCCGTGATGGGAGCTGAAGGCGCGGTAAATATTATTTTCCGTGATCAAATTGCCAAAGCTAAAGATCCAATCGCAGAGAAAGCTAAGTTAATCGCCGAATACGAACAAAAATTTAATAATCCATATATTTCTGCTGAATTAGGTTTAACTGACGAAGTTATTGAACCTGCGATGACAAGAAAGCGAATCATTGATTCGTTGGAAATGTTGAAAACTAAAAAAGATGTTCTTCCCCCTAAAAAACACGGAAATATTCCGCTGTAGGAGCGTACATGTTTAAAAAGGTATTAATTGCTAATCGCGGTGAAATTGCGATCCGTATTACGCGGGCTTGCCGCGAATTGGGTATTCATTCAGTTGCCGTATTTAGCGATGCTGATCGTGAAAGTTTACACGTAAATCTTGCCGATGAAGCGTACAATATTGGCCCCGCCCCCAGCAAAGAAAGTTATTTAAATATTGACCGTATTATTGAAGTTTGCAAAAACGCCAACATCGATGCGGTTCATCCTGGCTACGGTTTCCTATCTGAAAATACAAATTTTGCCAGAGCTTTGGCAAAAAACGGAATTACCTTTATTGGTCCCACGCCAGAAAATATCGAAGCAATGGGAGATAAACTTTCGGCAAAAGCCTTAATGAAAAAAGCCAACGTCCCTATCGTTCCTGGTAGTGACGGCGCAGTAGATACGGTAGAAGCCGCGACAGCGGTTATTAAAAAAATCGGCTTACCCGTTATCATCAAAGCCTCAGCCGGTGGTGGTGGTAAAGGCATGCGCGTCGTTCGAGTGGAAAGTGAAATTGAAAGTGCTTTCCGTGCCTGTCGTAGTGAAGGCATGAATTATTTTTCAGACAGCACCGTTTATATTGAAAAATTTATTAACGATCCGAAACATATCGAAATTCAAGTATTCGGTGATACGCATGGAAATGTTGTTCACTTATTTGAACGTGAATGTTCGGTTCAAAGACGTCATCAAAAAATTATTGAAGAAGCCCCTAGTCCTTCGGTTCCTCACGATGTGCGATTAAAAATGGGTGAGGCTTCTGTTCGTGCCGCAAAACAAATTGGTTATGTTGGTGCCGGTACAATTGAATTTATATTTGATAACACAACCAAAGATTTTTTCTTTATGGAAATGAATACCCGCCTGCAGGTAGAGCATCCCATCACTGAAATCACCACTGGTTACGATTTGGTCAAAGAACAAATCTACGTTGCGCTGGGAAGAAAACTTTCCTTCAAACAAGAAGATATTAAACAAAAAGGCCACGCCATCGAAGTTCGGGTTTGCGCTGAAGATCCTGAAACTTATAAACCATCACCAGGTTTGATTCGTGCCTGTCGTCATCCACAAGGGCCTTTTGTTCGGGTCGACTCCTATGCTTATCCAGGTTACGAAGTTCCTATCTACTATGACCCTATGATTGCAAAAGTAATTACCTGGGGTGAAACTCGCCAGGAAGCTATCGATCGTATGCAAAGGGCTTTAACTGAATTTATTCTTTCCGGAATTAAATCAAATATTGCCTTACATCGGACAGTTTTAAGACATCCAAAGTTTTTAGATGGCAGTTATACGACTCAATTTTTAGAGAAAAATTTTGAAATTATGGAACCGCAGCTGTTTAAAGAGGTGGACGATCACGTCTTCTTAATTGCAGCGGCTATCACTGCATATAATGATAGAAAAACTAAAGATGTTCGGCAGTTAAACGTTGCTTCTACATGGAAACGTGTTGGTCGCAAATTACAAATGAGATTGTGATATGTATTTTGAAGCAGAACTAAAAGGCAAAAATTTTAAGGTAGACGTTATTGAGCAGCGCCATTTCTGGAAAATTTCTTTGCAAGAAGAAGGTGGCGATTGGGTACATTATGATGTCTCGAAATCCGATTATAAGAAAACCGAAAGTTATTACAGTTTTTTATTTAAAGGTGTTTCTTACATGATGGACGTGGTTGGAAAAGATACCGACTATACTGTTTTTACCAGAAATTCATTCCGTACCGTATCCATTTATAATGACGAAATGCTTTTACATGAATCATTAAAACGTGGAGGCGGTTTCGGCGGAGATAAAGATCTTCGCTCGGGAATGCCGGGAAAAATCATCGAGATTTTTGTTAAAGAAGGTGATGTTGTAAAAGCAAATAAACCTCTTTTAATTATGGAAGCGATGAAAATGGAAAATGAGATGCGCGCCAGCCAAGATGTAAAAGTTAAAGAAATTTGCATCAAACAAGGCGACAGTGTCGAAGCCGGAGCCATACTAATAAAGTTTGATCTGATTGAGTAATCGATCGGCATTTTACAGTCGAATAAACAAAACTTATTCTTACAATAAGCGGACAGCGGCTATCACTTTCGCTTTCGCCCGACCTTTGACTGAAATAATCCAAATTGTAAAATAACTGTCTCATTTTAGGACGTATTGGCTAAAATAAAGCAAAGGGCTGGCCGATAATAACTATAGATGAAACAGAAACCTGTCTTACTATCAG
>JAYVAZ010000491.1:0-4539 GCA_043750675.1 Pseudobdellovibrionaceae bacterium
CCAACTGTTGAGGGGCGCAAATCGCTGGGTGCCTGAACCCGCGCCGCCGCGACTCAGCCCAAGGCGCACTCGGCTATGCGCGCGGCAACCAGACCATCGGCACGGCCCCGCAGCAATCGGCGGCCGGCCCGTTCGGCCGCGCCTATGCGCGCTTCACCTGGTACCTGCCCCTGGGTGCCACTGCTTTAGGAACCGGTGCTGTTACTTCACTTAAAATACTTGATGGTACCATCGCTGCTGCTGACTTTTCTGCAGGTGCGGTTGATACAACAGCTTTAGGCGCAAGTTCAGTCACTTTAGCTAAGATGAATGCAGCTGCAGTCACAAACTCTTCTGCTGGTGTCGGCGATTCAGGTAAAATTGTAATATTAGATGCCGGTGGATTTTTAGCAGGTTCTCTATTCCCGACTTCATTACCCGCTGTAAATGGCTCGGCTTTAACTAACGTTACAGCGTCGGGTGTTTCGGCTGGATCTGTAACGTTAGCAGGTATCGCAGCGGCTTCAAAAACGAATGCCTCTGCCGGTGCAGGCGATGCTGGTAAAATTGCGTTACTTAATGCCTCTGGAAAAATAGATGATACTTTCTTCCCAGCTACACTTCCTGCGGTAAACGGTTCTGCATTGACTAGTATTTCCGCTTCAACATTAGGCGGGGCAACATTTGCTTCTCCTGGTGCTATCGGAAGTACAACTGCGGGAACTGGTGCATTCACTACATTAGCGGCTTCAAGTACCGTTTCTGGTGCTGGTTTCACGGCATTCATGGCTTCGCCTCCTGCTATTGGTGGTACTGCTGCGGCTGCAGGTTCGTTCACGACTTTATCAGCTTCTAGTACTGTCTCAGGTGCAGGTATTACTTCTTTGTTCGCTTCACCTCCTGCTATCGGTGGAACAGCTGCGGCTGCAGGTTCGTTCACAACCCTTGCTAGTTCTGGTGCAGCTTCATTGAACTCTATAACTATGGGTGGAAATATCACAATGCCAGCAGCGGCTTCTTCGATTACGCAAGCTGCGGCCGCATCTGGTGCTTTGACGATTTCCACAACTAACGCTCAGGCTATTAACATAGCACCAAACACAACAGGTGCCGTTAATATCGGTACAACCAATACTGGTGCCGTCACTATTGGTAATGCAACTGGTGGTGTTGGTATCGGAACCTCTGGAGCAACCGCTGTAACTATCGGAGTCGGTGGTACAGGTGCCGTTACTATCGGCAATGCAACGGGTGGTGTGTCCATTGGCAATACTGGCGCGACTACTGTGAACCTAGCAACAGCAGGTACTGGAGCTGTAAACATAGGTAATGCGACGGGTGGTGTAGCGATCGGTAACACGGGTGCGACTGCGGTGAATATCGGAACTGCGGGTACAGGTGCCGTTACTATCGGCAATGCAACGGGTGGTGTGTCCATTGGCAATACTGGTGCTACAGCAATGACATTGGGAAGTGCTGGAACTGGTGCCGTTCAACTGGGTAATGCGACTGGTGGTGTGTCCATCGGTGGAGCCGGCGCGCCTACAGCCGGTAAAATCAAGTTAGGCAGTGGGGGTACTGCCTTTTCAAAGGTCCTATTATGTCCCTTTACGAGTACCACATGGAATGCGGTGGCAGCCAATACTTTAATTGCAATGGGTACAACAACTTGTACGGGGGCAACAGCTGCGGGTAACGCGGTTTGTACTATTGCTACAACCGTTGCGACTACAGGCTGCACACCAACACTGGAAGCCGTTCCTGGAGCGAATACTTTGACAGTTAAATTTAAAACAGGAGTAACAGCATGTAGTGCTACAGCATATACACCAACTGTTAATTGTATAGTTTTTGAGCCGTAATTTTAAATTAGAAATATAAATTAATTTCATAAAATCCCCCGATTCAGGGGGATTTTATTTAGTGTTTCAGTTCAGACTTTGGGTTTAAAACATCGGCGTAATCGCGCTCGATCTGAGTAACTCTTTCCGCATCCAATTTCATCATAAGACCCTTTGCTTCATTGATTTGCGGCAACCCCCCGGTTGAATCACGTCCCGCAATTAAGGCCCTGGCAATAATCAATTTCACTTCTGGATTTTCAGTAGGAACGTCCCTTAACGTTAAGGCGATGGTTAACGCATCATTGTCGCGCTTCAAACGCAGCAAAGTCGTTACCGCATCCAATTTAATTTGGGGATTCTCGGTACGAAGAGACGCTTTATACAAAGCCTCCCCAGTCCTGGCTTCATCTTTGTTCCGTAAAAAAATTCCGGCCATTTGGCGATAGCTTTCGGCCTCTTTATCATATTTTTTAGCCATTTGATCTAACAGCAACAATGCATCTTGATCGCGTCCATACAGTTCTTGCGCTATGGCCAAAGACAAATACATTCCGTAAGTTTCAACCCCAGATTCAAGGCAGGCTTGTGCCGCCCAGTCTAAACGTTCTGCCTTTCTGAAATTGGCATAGACATTCAAAATTAAGTTACAATCCTTTTCATTTTTTATCAGTTTAAATCGAAACGGTTCTAGATTCTCGTAGGCCAAAGCCCAAAATCCACGTTTGCCTTCATCCTCGGCTTTTTGCAAAGCCTGCTTTAAACGGGAATTTTGTGTGTAGAAATAACAGCCAATGATTAATCCAATTAACAACACTAAAGAGGTCAAGCCGATAGCAAAACGCTTTGTTGAAGTCATTTTCACTCCTTAAAAATGATATTTTGCGGCGAAATTAAATATTTTCACCATCACTATTATATATATTTTAATTTAAGCACGGTCAAAAAATTAATCACAATTATTTAAGACTAAATCTTGCGTTTTTTATTTTCTGTAGGCGAAAAGCGCCCCTGGAAAAACCAAATTCAAAACTGAATCATCTATTGAACAATGGAACAATTTTTTTCCAAAGCGCCAATGGCCTTTGACGACCCCTTTAACGAAATGATCGCAGAATCAATCTGCTTCTTGTTTTTAAAAAGTTTCAATTCGGCCGAGTCTCCTGCTTTTAACAAAAGCATCAGTTTTTTGCGCTCCTCAACCTTGCTTAAAGCCATCGCAACGCCCTTTGCACTTTCCGCGCGCACCAATTGAACCGAATTTGTGGTCGCTCCCGATTTGATAACCAGCTCGGCCGTATGGAAGTCGATCCCCTGTCCTGAAACCGCTACAAGAGGCTCTAAAAACCCATTGGATGAACTTACCGCGATCACCTCAAGGTTTGCCACCTTACCTGTATTAGATAGCTTCTTAACTTCGGCTACGCAGGCCTTTTGCTCTAGAAGGGCATGTTTGTCTTTAACGGTAGTTGCCCATTGCAAACTGGTATCCGCGGAAGCCACTAATGAGACGTCTGCAAAACCTATTCGAACTGCCACACTTATTAAAATAAAAATCAAATTTTTCATAATAGTTCCCAATCTCTTTTGCGTTACTCTTTGATGTTACCTTTAACGATTGTTTGTACGTAATTTTCCCAATCAATTAAATTCTTATATTTTGCTGACAGACCACTTTGTAAACTGCTGATTTTTTGATTGTTGCTATCCATTTGACTTTGCAATTGCGCGATCTGATTTCTTAATGCCGCCGTTTGCGGAGTTTCCGAAGAAGTTGAATGCAGGGCAATTTCGTTAATGCTGGCACGCAGACTTCGAATAGTGGCCACTTCCGAATCGACCCTTCTTAAATTATCCACTAATGCGGAATTCGCTGCCTTCAAGGCCTCGGATTGCATTCGCAGCGAATTAATTTGGTCATCAATAAAATCATTGTGGCCACTATCATTCTCCAGATCCTGAATACGTCTTGCTAAAGAATCAATATTCATTCTGGCCCGATCAATTTCACTTCTTCTTTGTTGGATGACTTGCTCTTGTTCACGAACTAGGTTCGGCAACTGATGCAATCGATTTTCTAATTCTTGAATTCTTGAAATCACCGACTGAACCTGATTCTGAAACTGCTGAACTTTTAATTCCAACGCGGCCACTTCGCCTTTTGCGGCGGTCACTTGGGAGTCATATCCTTGTTGTTCTGCTGATAACTGCTGAATCTGGGTGCGAATTTCATCTAATTTAGCTGTCAAGGATACCAACTCATCAATCGCCGCAATGCGGGCTTGCTGGTCGGGAGTAGGCTCGGAGCCAGAACAACACAAAATGGATTTTTCTGAAGCCAAGGCACTTTGTCTGGTCTTCAAATTCTTTAACCCATTATTTAACTGCTGCAGCGTTTGCCCACTGATAGTTCCGCTGGAGGGTGGATTACGTAATAAATTTTGTAATCGGCTTTTAGCCTCTTCCAATCTACCGATATCGGTATCCCCGGCCAAGTTCATCGTGGTCAATTGTCTTTCCAATTGATCTATCTGTGCTGTGATCCCCTGCGGATTATCCAGTTCAAGACGGAGGTCTTCTAAACGCGACAACGCCGCTTTTAAACTGGATTGTGCCTGCGCCATATCATTTTCTTGGTCGTTCATTTCACGTCTTAACTGATTAATTTCCCCAGCATGATTATTTTGTGTCGACTGCGCCTGAATACGGTCGATTTCCC
>JAYVAZ010000492.1:0-8580 GCA_043750675.1 Pseudobdellovibrionaceae bacterium
ATCGCCGCGAATCGCAGGTCCCGCCTTTTTAAGTCGAATTCATTACTGATCTTTTTTTGTAGTCTTTTTATCCTTGGTTTTCAGCCGGAATGGATCCGCTCCTTATCTTTTTTGCTTTCTTGGTCTTGCGTCCTAAATGTTTTACTGGCTGCACAGCTTACCGAGTGGTCAGTTCGTTTTCTACCTAAACGGCTAAACAAAGATATTTTGGCTTTCCTAATATCAGTCGGCTTTCAACTGCTGTTGTATGCGGTTTTATTTATCAATCCATTTTACCTTTCGGTTCCGGGCCTAATCAGTTATTTGATTTTAACTCCGCTTCTGGGATTTGCCGTGTTTCCGTTGTGTCTGATCAGTTATTTCTTTCTATTTATTTTTCAGAAAAACCAGTTTTCCGTTTGGTTTTTCGAATCCAGTGGGGAGGTAATGCTGAATTTTTTTGAGTACTTTCATAACTGGATGGGCAGTGCTGAATTCAGCCTTAAAAACAATGATTACTTATGGTTTCTCTTCTGGATTTTTTATCTACACGGATTTCTTTACAGTTTAGAGGTCGCCAATCAAAGAATTCGAATTTCAAAACTTGCCAAGGCATTGGTATGAAAGACAGCACATGACATTTCTATTCGCTCTTTGGATTCCCCTTTTTTTATGGTCACAACCAGGAAATTCAATTTCCTCCCAGGAAAATTATTTTGTCATCTGGAATGTAGGACAAGGACAATGGACAACGTTGGTTAATGCGGACGTCTGTATACATGTCGACGTCGGAGGCGAGACATTAATCCATTTAAAAAACAATTTAAGCAAGCTTTGCAAACACAAAAAAAACCGTGTTTATCTGACCCACTGGGATTGGGATCATATTTCCTTTACGAGATTTCTTTTTGAATCTTATCCTGAGGTTTGTTTGGCCCGTGGCCCAGCTGTCCTAACAAAAGACCGCGGAAAACTTTCTTTGATTAAATCATTAAAAATTTGCCCGTTAAATGGTGAAGCGACGCCGGTTTTGGATCTTAATAAAAATAACCCGCTGTATGGTCACCTGATTAACAAAAGAAATTCCAATCAAAGCAGCCAGGTTTTTTATTTAAGTTCGGCAAAAATTTTAATACCCGGTGACTCACCCAGCAGCCAAGAAAAAATTTGGATGCGAAATTCAGAACTACCAAAAACAACTGGATTAGTGTTGGGCCATCATGGAAGTCGGACCAGCACTTCCGAGGAGCTTTTAAATCATCTAAAAAATTTAGTTTGGGCAGTCTGTTCCAGTCGGAAACAGAAGTATGGCCACCCCAGTGCTGATGTTGTTGTACGCCTTCATCAAAAAAGAACGCCCCTTCTTTCGACCGAAATCTGGGGCAATATTATTTTTGAATTATAAGAGTACTTAATTGGTTCCGCAGCGGCTAGCGCAAGTCGAACTAGAGTAGCCTTCGGTGGTACATTTATTCCAACAAGCCGCACTGCCTGAACCATTGTTCCCGTTGCCACCGTTACAGGCATCTTCTCATTTTTCCTGACAGGTTCCCGAGTCCCTTTGAATATCAAACAAAAGATTGAATGGAGAGCGCTGAGCCAACCGGTTATCTTGATTTTGAAAAAGTTTTTTCAATTTTAAATCTTTTGCCGAATCTCTTAAAATTAAATCATTTTCAGTTGCACCGTTGGCCAAACAAAGACTTAAAGTCAAAATTAAAAAACTGATCCACCTCATAGTTCCCCCGTGTAAAAAATAAATTTCCGAAATAATAAAACACCAGTAACGGTTGTCACCGTTAAAAAATTTTAAAAAAGGTTACTTAAGAAAAAACCAAGAAAAGAAATTAATCGAAGCCACGCGCGAATTTAAAGTTTTAGCTGCAAGGCGGACCTTTTAAATTTTTCGTAGGCGTACCTACGGAACGAAGAAAAGTAGTTCTTTAAAATCCTCCAGCTACGAGGCGAGGCTCTAAAATTTTTCGTAGGCGTACGTTAAGTACGTTGAAGAAAAATTTTAGAGACACAACAAAGTAGATGGAGATTTTAAAAACTACTACTAGTGTTTGTAGGGGCGGTATTCCATGCCTAGATCTTTCGCTACTGGCTCATAACAAACAAAACCACCATAACAATTCAGACCCTTAAACAAAGCCTTATCTTTAGCAATAGCATCTTCAACACCCATCGCCGCTAACATTGAAGCGTATCTAAGAGTTGTATTTGTTAATGCATAAGTTGATGTTCTTGGAGCAACACCGGGCATATTAGGGACGCAATAATGAATAACGCCATCAATTTCGTAAGTTGGATTTTGATGTGAAGTTGGTCGGCAAGTTTCGATACAACCACCTTGATCAACCGCAACGTCAGCAATCACGCTGCCTTTACCCATAGTAGAAACCATTTGTTTCGTCACTAAGGTCGGAGCTTTGTGGCCGGTGATTAGTACGGCACCAATAAGCAAATCACTTTCCGCAACAGCCTGTTCGATATTTTGTGAGTTAGAGTATAAAGTCATGCAACGACCTTGGAAAACGTCATCTAAGTATTCCAATCGCGACAAACTAACATCCAAGATAGTCACGTTAGCACCTAAACCAACAGCCATTTTAGCTGCGTTTGTTCCAACGACACCGCCACCGATAATGGTTACTTTACCAGGACGAACTCCGGTTACGCCACCTAACAAAATACCTTTGCCACCGTGATCTTTTTGCAAATAGAAAGCTCCAATTTGAGTCGCCATTCTTCCCGCAACTTCAGACATTGGAGTTAACAACGGTAAAGATCCGTCTTCTTTTTGAATAGTTTCATAAGCAACGGCCTTAACTTTTCTTTCGCAAAGAACTTTAGTTAATTTAGGTTCCGCAGCCAAATGAAGATAAGTGTAAAGAATTTGATTCTCGCGCAACATTTCATATTCATCGGGAAGGGGTTCTTTAACTTTCACAATCATATCTGATTTTTTATATACTTCGGCTTTTGTATCTAAAATTTTTGCGCCAACTTTTTCGTAAGTTTGATTAGAAATACCGCTACCAACGCCGGCATCTTTTTCAACATAAACAGTGTGACCTTCGCCAACCAACTGTTTAACACCAGCTTCGGTCATACCAACGCGGTTTTCGGAAATTTTAATTTCCTTTGGAACTCCCACGATCATAAAAACTCCATTCTTTCTTTGTAAGAAAACATTCCTTTTTTAGAGAGTACTCTAAGCAAGGTGTCTATCTTGCCCACAAGATGGATAAAAATACAGAATTTTGTTTTGCGTTATGACCAGTTTCCCGACCGATAAAGATCGTTTTCGGTCACATTGGCGCCCAATTCCATTGAGGAATACTGATTAGGAGAATTTAGGATCTTTCGAACGAGTTTACTCATGATATCATGACCGGCTTTGTACAACACCACATGCCCCATTAAAGGCATTCCTAAAGTCACAAGGTCACCCAAAGCATCCAAAGCTTTGTGGCGTACAAATTCATCAGGGAAACGCAATCCTTCCGGATTCACGATAGAATGTTCATCCAAAACAATAGCATTTTCCAAACTGCCACCCAAAGCCAAACCTTTTTTATACAACTCGTCCACGTCTTTCAAAAAACCAAAAGTACGCGCACCAGCGATATCTTTGGCAAAGGACTGCTCGTTAATGTCGATATCAATTTTCTGTTTTCCTATTTTGGCGTGTTCAAAATCAATGGTCACTGTCAGCCTAAGGCCATGGTAAGGGACTACATAAGCCTGCTTCTCGCCTTCGGAAATATAAATCGGCTCTTTAATGACGCAATATTTGCGCGGCTGATCTTGTTCAAATAATCCTACTGATAAAAGTGCTTTTAGATAATGTTCAGCGCTGCCATCGATTATTGGAATTTCGGGACCATCTAATTCAATAAATAAATTGTCGATTCTTAATGCAGATAGTGCCGACAAACAATGTTCAATTGTCGCAACTGAAAACCGGGGTCCGCTGATGGTGGTAGCATAACCCGTCGCCGTTACATTATTTGCGTGAACCTGCAGTGAAGGATTTCCCGGTAAATCGGAACGAATAAAATAAACACCGGTATTTGCTGGAGCTGGAGAAAAAGACAAAGAACACTTTTTACCCGAATGGAGTCCAACTCCCTCGACCTTGGCCTTAGATTTAATCGTTTTTTGTAAAAACATAAACTGAATATAACTATTTTCCGATAAAAAGCCTATGAGATTCTTTCAGTTCCCGCATCCAAAATCGCTTTTATTTCCGCTGTTCTATGGAATTGCTACCGTTTTTATGCTGGTATCGACTTCGTGCTCGACCCCCTCGTCCCGGCAAGTAATGGCAGATAGACTCAGTGGCCAGCACCCCCGTTCGGCCGCTTACGCTGCCGAAGGATTTACTATGGACCATCGGTCACCGGAAGATCGTCCGTATCAGAATTGGGAATTTTATTACAAACATTGTGCATTGGTGAATCGAAACCAGTTCCCTAGTCGGGATGAATACGAGTGTTCCGATCCGTTTTGATTTTCGGCATAAAGATCCGCATAAAATGTCCGATAAGCTTACTACATAAATATAGAGGTAATATGAGTACATTAGATCGCTACAAAAAATCGGGCGGCTTTATCCAACTGTTGAATCTTATTGAAACTTCGGATGGATCAAAACAAGAACGTTTTTTAAAGTTGATCTCAGAAGAAAACTCAAATTGGGAAGCCGAAGTCAGAAAAAAAATGTTAACTATCGACAGAATGTGCCAGTGGCCACCGCAATTTTTAGGTGAAGTGTTACCCAATGTTCCGCCGACTCAACTAGCTGGGGCCTTAAAAGGAATGTCATCCGATAAACAAGCGCTGTTTATGTGTGCCTTAAATTTTGGCGAAAAAAGAAAAGTTGAAGATGCATTAAATGAAATCAAACCAACGCCAGCAGAAATTAAAACCTGCCAAACAAAGGTCATTTTAGAGGCTCGGAACCAAATCGCAACTGGCCATCTAAAAATTGATAAATGTGATCCTGAACTGGTCATTCCAGAAGGTATCGAAGAATATCTCAGCTCTGGAAAATCACTATCACCATCTCCTTCAAATACCGACTCTTCGCGCGCTTCAGAACCAACCGTATCCTCCCCTTCAATGAATACGGCGGGCTCTTCCCCTAGTGGCGGCGGGTCGGAAGAGTTAACCCAACTGCGAAAGAAATTAGTCCAATTAACCCAGGAAAATCAAAAGTTGATGTCTGACATGAAAGTTTACAAAGATAAACTGGATCAAATCAAAAAAATCGCCTAGAACTGCTTCAAGACAGTTTTTTGCCTGCGTAACAGAAGAATAAAAAGAAGAGGTCTCGTTTTCATTTAGAAAAAAAAGGTCCAGGAAAGGTCCTTGTCTATTTTCTAACTTGAGTCCCAGCTCTATTTTTTAGCAGAATGATAGTAAATACGCTAATAAAGGAGCCCCCTTGATAAAAAATATTCTATCTAAGAATAAGTGGTCATTAGTTTTCACTGTAACCTTATTGCTTTCGCAAACCCTACTTTTGGACAGGGTACAAGCGGCATACACCATCCCAGCCGATAACAATGTCCTTATCCCCATGAGCAACCAGTATTCTGAAAAGTTTTTTCCAAATAAATTTCGTTTCGCAGTTTGGAATACGGAAAAAGGAAAAAAAGCAAAAAGTTGGTTGAACGATATGGCTGCAATGAAATCAGAATTTCCTTTGATTCTTATGCAAGAAGGAATGCGAGATCCACAAATGCAAACGATGGCACAAAGTTATTCAGAATTTGGAACAACTATTGCGCAAAGTTTTCTTTATGACGACGGAACCGGTTCTGGTGTTTTAACGATATCGAAAGTGAAACCTCTAAAAGAGTCCTTTGTAAGAAGTCCGGACTTGGAACCGGTCATCAACACGCCTAAGATGACTTTGTTTAGTACCTTCGAATTACAAAGTGGGACTCAAATTCTTTTTGTAAACTTGCACGGGATTAACTTTGTAACCGGCTCAACCTTTGAGAACCAAGTTAATGCAGTAGCAGCAGAAATGGCTAAATTTGCCGGCCCCATCGTTTTTGCTGGGGACTTTAATACTTGGAGCGCCAGCCGCACTAAATTCTTAGTAGATAAAATGACTCAAATGGGCTTTGTGCACGCTGTTTTTTCAAATGACTACCGCCTACATCCAGAAACATTTGTTCCGATTCATTCTGACTCAGAAACCAATTCAACTGCAAAAACAAAAGTATTAGATCATATCTTTGTTAAGGGCTGCAAAATCACTGCTGCGGAATTAGAAGCCGAATATGAATATTCAGACCATTTCGCCTTCAGTGCTGATTTAGATTGTCCGTAATTTTATTAGAAATATTCGATTTTAAAAATAGCGCCGATGGCGCTATTTTTTTTGCTATTCGACGTCGTAAACCGGTGGTGTCTGGTTAATCTATAGCACCGTAGGTGTCTGGTTAATCTATAGCACCGTGGGTGCTAATAAATGTTCATTTGCAATTTGCGTCGTCATTCTTCCGCGCGGAGTTTTCATCAGTAAACCCTCTTGAATCAAATAGGGTTCGTAAACTTCTACAATGGTGTCCGTGTCTTCTGATAAGGCCGCCGAAATGGTTTCAATCCCTACCGGTCCACCCGAAAATTTATTTTGGATTAAGTCTAAAATACGACGATCCATCGAGTCCAACCCGATTTGGTCAACGCCCAACTGATTCAAAGCGTACCTAGCCATCTTTTCATCAATTAAACCTTCACCGCTGACTTGTGCATAATCGCGCACTCGACGCAGCAGTCGCAGCGCCACCCGCGGAGTTCCACGGGAACGTTTAGCTATTTCTGCAATTCCACCGTACTCACCTTTAATTTTTAAAATGTCGGCTGCACGTTTTAAAATCAGCGCCAGCGCCTCTTTATTATAGAAGTTAAGTCTTTCATTGATCCCAAACCGATCCCGAAACGGCGCGTTTAATAGGCCCGCACGAGTCGTCGCACCTATTAATGTAAATGGGGCCAATTTAAATTTCATTGTACGTGATCCCAAACCATCCCCGGTAACGAAGTCGATCGTGTAATCTTCCATTGCCGTGTACATAAACTCTTCTAAAACGTGACTTAAACGATGAATCTCATCAATAAATAAAACCGAAAAAGGTTTGAGGCTGGTTAACAACGCTGCCAAATCACCCTTTTTGTCGATCGCTGGTGCCGAAACCATTTTAAAATCGGCTTTTAATTCACCGGCAATAATTCTGGCCAACGTCGTTTTACCAAGGCCTGGAGGGCCACTTAAAAGAATATGATCCAAAGGTTCTTTTCTTTTCTGGGCGGCCTGAACATAAATTTTTAATTGTTTTTTTAATTCATCTTGGCCAGGAAAATCTTCAAATCTTAAAGGTCTTAATTGGTTTTCCCAAACCACTTCTTGCGGTTCAGCTGATGTTTTAACAACACGTTCAACTGTATGATCAACATTGGATTCTTTTATGGCTTCTTTTTGGTGTTCAATTATCTTTGCCATTTATCCTCTGTCGATCTGGCTTAATGCCGATAAGCCCTGCCGGATACCTTCTTCAATAGAAATTTTCGGATCCAAGTCATCCATAAACATAGAAACGTCCTGCATTTTAAATCCCAGATTCACCAATGCACTACTGATTTGTTTTTGTTGGACACTTAAAGGCGAAACCACCGATTTCATTTCTTTTTCGGAAATAACAAGTTTTCCTTTTAAAGTCAGGATCATTTGTTCAGCGGTTTTTTTACCAACTTTAGGAAGTTTAGACAATCCCTTCACATCTTCGCCTTCGATCATTTCGATGATGTGATTTAAGCGCGCTCCGGAAAGGACACTCAACGCTGATTTTGGGCCGATACCGTTGACTTTTAATAACGCTAAGAAAAATTCTTTTTCTTCTTTTTCTAAAAAACCAAATAACTGAATCACATCTTCGCGGACGTGGGTGTGAATATAAACTGACACTACTTTATGTATTAATTCAGAAAGATCGGCCACCATATTAGTAGAAGCATAAACTTCATATCCGACGCCGTTGATATCGATGACCACATGATCCGGATGAATATCAATCAATAAGCCATTTAACCGAGCGATCATAAAACAATTCCTTGTTGCGACGGGCGCTGTTGTTGCGAAGCCTGAAAGACCGCAAGGGCCAAGGCATCGGAAGCGTCAAGATGCTGGATCAAATTCAAACCCAAAATCTTTTGAATGACAACCATGACTTGCTGTTTTTCTGCCTGTCCGCTACCGGTAATCGCCTTTTTAATTAGACGCGAGGCATACTCTTTGACTACACAGCGATGCGCAACTGCCTTTTGAATAGCAACGCCTCTGACATGTCCTAACTTGAAGGCAGAATCGGCATTTTTTCCTAAAAATATTTTTTCAATCACGACTATTCCGGGTTGATACTTGACCCGAGCCTGGCTTTAACGTAAGTGTGCACTACACTGGTTGGCTTTATGACGACAAAACCGCAGACAAAAAAGGCACAAAATTTGACAGCAGCGTAGATAGAAAAGAGCCGTTTAAATTTGATTTAGGCGCAGGCCAAGTGATTCAAGGCTGGGATG
>JAYVAZ010000493.1:0-2807 GCA_043750675.1 Pseudobdellovibrionaceae bacterium
ATGCGGTTTACGGCGTTTTAAGTATGATTATCAAACTTCACAAAGAATATGATCCAAAGTATGTCGTGTTTTGTTACGACCGTAAGGAGCCTTCTTTCCGTAAAGAACTGGATGATAATTATAAAGCCAATCGATCCGAAATGCCGGAAGATTTGATTCCGCAAATGCAAATCATTAAAGATTTGATTGAGTATCTAGGTATGCCATCGTTAGAAGTTCCCCGCTATGAAGCTGATGACATTATCGGGACACTAACCTGTGTGGCTTTAAAGAAGGGCTTTGAAGTCTATATTGTCAGTGGAGATAAGGACTTCGCACAGCTGATTGAAGACGGTGTCTTTATGTTGGATACAATGAAAGACACCATTACCGATGTTAAAGGCGTTGTCGAAAAGTGGGGCGTACGTCCTGACCAATTTATCGATTACTTAGCAATTGTCGGGGACAGTTCAGATAATATTCCAGGGGTTTCCGGCATCGGTCCAAAGGGCGCGCAGAAACTATTAGAAGACTACGGTTCTTTAGATGGTGTTTATAAAAATATTGATGCGATCAAAAGCGCCTCTATCAAAGAAAAATTATCTAAATCTAAAGACCAGGCTTATTTATCGCAGAAGTTAGTTACTATTGTACAAGATGTTGCTGTCCCAGAAGACATGGACGAATATGTTATCAGACCATATAAAATGGAAAAACTAACGGCCCTTCTAGTTGACCTTAATTTTAAGAGTTTTGAAAAAGCGCTGAAATTGGATTCTGCAGTTAGTATGTTATCGGATTCAGCGGGTGAAAAAACTCCGAAAAAAAGATTTCCAGATTCGCCAAAGGAAGCTGCCGCTGCCGAAACCAAGGCAGCAAAATCTGCTGCGACGAAAGCATTAAAATTAAATGCGCCTAAGCCCGAAGACTTTCCACCGACGGACGTACAAGAAATTCCGATCGATGACTTGAGAAAAGTAATTCCAGATTCTGCCGAGTTAGAATTTTACGAAAATGGTCAGGGAGTTTTTCTTTTTAATAAAGACCTTGGATTAAGAAAATTAACCGGACAATTGTCAGACGTTGCCCACCAATTGAAGGGCAAAAAGATTTTCTGGGCAGGATATGATTTGAAAGCGATTTGGCATCGACTGGATTATGATTATGATCGTTCTAATCCGTTAGAGGCCGGCTGGGATACGCTGTTGGCGTTTTATATCGTTTATCCTGGCGAAGAAAATAGTTTTGAACGAATTTACGAAAAAGTCTTTCAAGAAAAGATGAAAGAAATGATGGGAATTGAAGAGTTAGTTTCAGTTCATCACAAGGTAAGGGAATTTCTTTTAAATAAAATTCAAACCGCAGAAGCATTAAGTCTTTACCAAAATATCGAACTTAAAGCAGCTGTGACCATTTACTATATGGAAAAAAAGGGAATCAAATTAGATCCGCAAACGCTGCATACTCAAAGTGCTGAATTAGCGATTGAATTGAAAAAACTAGAAAAACATATTCATGAACAGGCTGGATCCGAGTTTAACGTGGGTTCACCTAAACAGTTGGCCCAGATCTTATTTGAAAAACTACAGCTACCTGCATCCAAAAAAACCAAAACCGGCTATTCGACCGATAATGAAGTTCTTGAATCCCTAAAAGATAAACATGAAATCGTGCCTTCTATTTTAAAGTATCGGGAGTATTCAAAATTGAAATCGACCTATTTGGATTCATTACCGTTATTAGTAAAGGCCGATGGAAGAATCCATTCACACTTTGACCAGGCATTAACGGCAACGGGCCGGCTTTCAAGTACTGATCCTAATTTGCAGAATATTCCTATAAAGACTGAACAAGGTGCAAAAGTTCGCAGGGCCTTCACCGCCGACGGAACCTGCAAATTACTTTCGGCTGATTACAGTCAAATCGAACTTCGAGTGTTGGCTCATTATAGCAGTGATAAAAATTTGATTGAGGCATTTGAAAATGATTTAGATATTCATACGGCAACAGCATCTGAAGTTTTTGCGGTGTCGTTGAAAGACGTCACTTCTGAAATGCGACGAATCGCCAAGGCCGTTAATTTTGGTATTGCTTACGGGCAAGGTGCATTCGGCTTAAGTTCTTCTTTGGGAATATCTCGGGCTGAAGCCAAAGACATCATTACCAAGTATTTTGAGAAGTATCCCGGCGTAAAAAATTATATCGATTCAACCATTGTGTCTGCGACTGAAAAAGGCTATGTCGAAACTTTATTGGGACGCAAAAGAAATATGGTAGAACTGAAATCAAGTAATGCGATGGTTAGAAAATTTGGTGAAAGGGCGGCCATCAATGCCCCGATCCAAGGAACCGCCGCCGACATTGTGAAAATCGCGATGATTGAATTGAATCAGAAAATTGAGAGTCCGATTATTCTACAGGTACACGATGAATTGATTTTCGAGAACGAAGAAAAAAAGTTATTGGAAGAAGCCGCAAAAATTAAATCAATCATGGAAGGCGTCTTAAAACTGCGCGTTCCACTGAAGGTCAATTACAAGATTGGATCTAATTGGGGAGAAGCGCACTAAAAAACCGTGGTTTATGGTTGCGCTGCCGTTCCATTGCCAGCGTCTTCAGCTGAGCGCAGCGGTTCCGGTGCGGCGACTTTTTTAAGGTCATTAATTACACATGATTTGATCCCAAAAAAATTATTGGATGTTTGTTCGACCAAACCCAAGTTAGTAAATGCGACATTTTTATCAATACCTTTACTGCGTGCAAAACTGACATTCACGGGCACCATGTTTCCGACAGACGTAGAAATGACCGTCACTCTAAATGCAGAA
>JAYVAZ010000494.1:0-15306 GCA_043750675.1 Pseudobdellovibrionaceae bacterium
AATCAAAGTGATGGACAAAATACCCTTAATCGAACAGCAAAAGTTGTTAAATCTTTTTAAAATGATTTGGTTCATGAGTCCACCTCGTGGCCGCCGCTTCCTTTTTCTGTGTTTCAAGAACAACGGGAATATCTGTTTCGGCTTTGACCGTTTTTGCTTCTACAATTGCAATGGCCTCTTCGGGATTTGCACTTGCAGTTACGCTAGCGGAGTTTCCGTCCAATGTAACGGACGGAGCTTCACGAGTTAGGTTTCCAGCAGCTACATCTTTCGTGGGGGACGATGTCGAATCTGCTCCAAAACTTAAACACGGGGAGGCTGATAATATTATTTGGATAGCTAATAATAGAAGGAAACTTGGGGTCTTCAACACTTAATACTCCACTATTTTAATTGTTCAACGCGTTCTTTGGTCGAAATGATATCCGTCAGTCGCACACCGAATTTTTCGTTGACCACAACTGCCTCGCCGCGGGCTATTAGTTTGTCATTTACTAAAACTTCCATTGGCTCACCGGCTAACTTACTTAATTCTATCACTGAACCTTGTCCTAAATTAAGTAGTTCATTGACTGCCATTTTTGTACGGCCCAGCTCGACGGTTACTCTTAACGGAATGTCTAAAATCAACGCTAGATTTCGATCTTTTTTTCCATCTCCGACAGTCGCAGTTGAAGCGCCATCGCCACCACCCGAATCACCGCCACCTGATGTATTTGCTTCCGCGGCATTTGCTTCCGCGGCTAGCTTTTCTGCTAAACTATCCAAATTGTCGGCCATATATCCCCCTTAAGTTTCTTTTTCTACTGGTCTAGTTACTTGAACCGCAACGGTTCCGTGATGAATTCCGTAATAACCTTTAAATTTATTAACACCTTCTACTTGTACATCAAATTCCCCAGTTGAATCTTGATCCAACGGAATAACATCCCCGACTTTTAAATTCATAATGTCATTCAATGTAATTTCGGTCTCACCCAAATTTACTTGTACGTTTACATCAGTAACTAATAATTGTTCGCGAATAATTGAAGTCCAAAGTTTTTTATCTGTCTGATCGCTTTCTACTTGGAAACCGCTAGAAAGTTTTTGTTTGATAGGTTCGATTGTTGCGTAGGGAATTACTATGGTAATGGTTCCATTAGCATTTTCTAATTCAACGTCGAAGGTCGATGCAATTACAACGTCAGTAGGAGGAACAATACCCACGAATTGTGGATTCACTTCAGTTCTTACAAAAGAACAATCGATTTTTTCTACAGAAGCCCACGCGGCTTCCATATCGTCGATCGCTAAGTCGACCACTTTCTTTACTATAGAAAGTTCGATTTGGGTAAAATCTTTTCCTTCGATTTTTGTATAGGGACGATCGGCTCCACCAAAAAAACTATCTACCAGGGCGTAGGCCAATTTACTTTCAATTACCAATAGGGCCGAACCACGTAAAGCACCAAAACGAAGAACACTCATACAAGTCGGCATTGGCAAAGTATTTATGAACTCGCCAAATTTTAGGAAGTCGTTACTGGCCAATTGTAATGAAGCAATCTTTCTAAGGGCTGAAGATAAGGAAACTCGGAATGATCGCATAAATTTTTCGTATATGACTTCCAATTGCGGCAAACGACCACGAATAATTCTATCTTGGGAAGTTAAGTCATAAGTGATTACGTTTTTATCTTCTTTTTTTGTTGAACTGCCACCGCCACCAGAAGCGCTAGATGAGCCAGAACTACTGGCTGCAGCTTCAGGGGTACCTACTTCGCCTTCAGAGACCGCGGCTAACAGGGCATCAACTTCACTTTGTGATAAAACTTGATTCATTGTCTATCCTCTAGTTGTAAATAAATTCGGTGAAGTAAACATTTTTAATTTTACCTTTAGTCATAAACGAATTCAGATTGTTCTTTAACTCCGACTTTAGTTCGTCTTTGCCTTCTTTAAGTTCAACTTGTTCGTAGGTTTTTGATGATAAGGTAATAATAATGATGTCACGTAATTGCGCTTTTCTTTTTTCGATTTCTTCTTGCGCGCCTTCGCCTTCCAATTCCAACTCGACGTTGACCTTGGCAACACGACGGCCTTTAGTCCCAGAAAGATTCACGATGAATGTTTCTAAAGGGATAACTTTACCAACGGTATTTTGTTCTTTGTGTTTGTCTTCCTCTTGAGCATCATGTTCACCTTTGATGACATGTTCGATTTTAGGTTCTGCAGCGTCTTTCTTTTTGCCTTGCCAAACCATAAAACCAACGCCGGCTACTACGATCATATTTAAAACGATCAGTGCTACCAAAATTATCGGCTGTTTTCCTTGCGCGGGAGCTGCGGCGGGCGCGGCACTTTCCTTGGCTGCTGCATTTTCTTCGGCCACGTTCATCCTCCTTGATGACATAGATACACTTGTAACTAACATCATATGAAGCAACAGAAGTGCCAACCGGACCTTCAGAGGGAAATTCGAATGAGTTAAAATCAGGTTTATTTGGCGAAACTAGACCATAAAAATGTTTAGTTTTTTTGACATCGAACACCTGTTTTCAAGTCAGTTTTTTGACCCAGGACTTAGACTTTAATACTGTAAAGTGCATGGTTCGTTGGGAACCACGAGACCCTTTTTAACACTTATTTTTGCGGCGGCTCTTCGTACGTCCGTGTTTTCTATCACTCGCACTACTTTTAGTTGGATGTCCGATAAGTTATTTCGTTTCGTACAATTAATAGCTCTTAAATAATTACTTTCATTTGTAGGATTCGGGCTTATCAACAGTGCTTGGTAGGCTTTGGCGAACTCAAGCAGATAAAAATACTCTCTCTTTTTGATTTCGAAGTTATAGGCAATAGCTCTTTCGACATCGTCTCTGACTCCATTTTTATTTGTGTCAATACCTTCAACCGTGGCATTACCAACAATAGTATCTACTTCGGGGGGAACGGCAGCTCCATTTATTTTTGCCGTGAAGTCTTTGGGAACTTTCATGCTGAATAAATTTGGATTAGCAAAATAAGGCCGCTCGCAGTCCTCGTCCTCTCCAACATCTAAGGCAACCGGCAAATTATTTTCCTTGTTTTCTACTAGTGTTTTCAAGTTATCGGCAATCGCCTTAACTCTTTCGGGAGTGTTATAAGTTCCAAATTCACGTACTCCCAACTTTATTGTTTCATCTAGGATCAGCGCCGCACAATTTTTGACATACCAAGCCTGCCTGTCCGGATTTATTAAAAGTTTTTGTTCATTTTTTGCGTAGTAGACGGCCGCATCCAACATTCGTTTGTTATTTTTATACAAGTTTCCAATACGTCGTTCAATATCGTCTCTAATTCCGTCTTTATTAGAATCAACCCCCTCTAAAGAAGCGTTATTCAGCTTAGGATCTGGCTCGGGCGGAAGAGGTAGAGCTGAATCAGCCGACCCCGCGTTCGACATCGAACCAGACGGTGGTGGAGAATTCGAATTGCAATTTTCAGCACCCAATATCATTCCGGCCATTGCTGAAGCACTTACTTTACTTCTGGCGTTTGTATTGATTAGCACCTTTTCCACTTTGTCTAATAATTTTTTTATGGCCGGATCACGTGCACAATCCACAGATCGTACATAAGTTTTTTCCGTCTTCGCATTTGGAGTTACCAGAAAGGACTGTAAGGCCCGTGCATGGTGCATGGCTGCCTCAAATTCCAACTCTTTGTTTCCAAAATTAAATGCGATTGCCCTTTCGACGTCATCGCGAACTCCGTTAGAATTACTATCAATACCTTCAATCTTTGCGTTATTTAATTCTTCATCTGGTGCAGGAGGAATTTCTACATTTTTAATTTTCATCGTAAAATTTGCCGGCACTTCAAAATTAAAAAAAGCCGGTTTTGCAAAGGACGGGCGCTCACATTCGTCTTCAATGGTAGTGCGAAAAGGATCTGCGCCCCCTAAACTAGTTAAAAGCTTTTTTGTATTCGTATCGATAGCTTTTTCTCGTTCAGGAGTATTAACGACACGTTTTCTAAGAACTTCAGAATGCTGCTTTAAATTTTGGTCCAAAATGAACTTGATGCAGCTAAACTTTACGGCCGTTTTACGGTTTGGTGTAGAAAGGTATTCTTGGTAACTTTTTGCATAATAATTGGCCGCATCTAAATACTTTTTATCTTTTGCATAATAAGTCGCAATCATTCGATCTATATCGTCTCTGATTCCATTCTTATCTTTATCAATACCTAAAATAGTGGATTTGTTTAATTTTGCATCCGGTTCAGGCGGTACCGTAATCCCATTAATAACTTCCGCAGAAGCTAATTGAGAAAAAAATAAAACTAGAATTAAAAAATACTTCTTCATGCCGACCCCTAGTCGGTACTATTGTCACACAATTTTCCACTCATTTGCAAAAGTTCTTCATGCAAATGGGAATTAGATGCGACCATTGAATTCTTGAATGGTGTGTACTTTTCCCCACGATAAGTGCTGACTTTACCGCCCGCCTCTTGAACCAATAATAAACCCGCGGCAGAATCCCAAGGTTTTAAATTTCTTTCCCAATATCCGTCGAATACGCCTTTTGCCACTAAACACAAATCATAAGCGGCCGCTCCGGCACGGCGGACAGCACGACATTTCCTAACAACTTCAGAAAAAATACGTAACTGTTCCTGTAAAATATGTTCGTGGTCTGCGATAAATCCAGTCGCTAATAAAGAATCTTTGATCAATTTTGTTTCGCTTGTTTTCAGCGGTTTTCCGTTTAGGAAAGCGCCTTTGCCTTTTATTGCGGTGTAGGTTTCATTCAACATTGGCACATCAATAACAGCTAATACAATTTCGGATTTAATTTCCAAACCAATACTGATACAAAAGATCGGGAATTGATGAATATAGTTAGTTGTTCCATCCAAAGGATCGATGATCCACCGACCTTGGTCTGATGAAAGTTCGTAATCGTGGTAGGCCTCTTCTGCTAAAACCGTTGTTTCCGGGAACTCTTTTTGTAAAAAACTGACAATGGCTTTTTCAGATTCTTTATCAGCTTCGCTAACTAGACCAGCTTGAAACTTTTCTTCAATGTTTTTTAGTCGCCCGTAATAACCTAATAGAATTTCCCGACCAATTCGAGCTGCCTGAATGGCTTTATGTAATTCTTTAAACCCGATATTTTGCATTAAATCGTCCTTGGGGTAACCTACGCCGCAACTATGGTACGACCCAGATAGATCTAGCCCTATTCTATTCCTTAATCTAGGCTAAATTTATTATGACACGTTGACCTAATTGATGATGGAATTTATCATAGATATATAAGGGTGTATTGTTTCCTTAAAGAATTGAGAGGATCTCATGGCAGTCGAAAGATATGGTTCTACAAGAACTGATGTCATCGTAAAATTAGTATTAGTGTTTTTTATTTCACTATTGTCTTTTTCTATCGGAACTTTTGTCGGCAAAAAATTTAGTGATAATCAACACAAACTTTCTCAACTAGAACCAGCTCATCAAGATCAAGAAGCTGATGCTAGTGTTGGCGAAAGAGATGTCGCAAGCATTTCGGAAGAAACGGTTATCCCGAAACCAGAAGATGCTTTGACTGATGAAGAAATGGCAAAGTTGACTCAGGAATTTGCTGCCGGTGATGAAGAGAAACCACACGGAACTGCGGTAGATAAAAACGAGACTCACGAAAAAACCGAAACTCATGCCAAGGCCGATGCTCATGGCGAGGCCGCAGAACATACGACTCCAGCTGCTGCTCACGGCGAAGCCGCAACTCACGGCGAAGCCGCAACTCACGGTGAAACCGCAACTCACGGTGAAGCCGCAACTCACGGTGAAGCCGCGACCCGCGGTAAAGCCGAAGCTAAACCAGCCGCTGCCGCTCCCTCTCATTCCGCTGAATCCGCACACGCAACGACCAGCCAGGTCGCGCAAGGCCACGGAACTAATCGTCTGCCTTCTGCAGCTGCAGAAAAAGTAGCAAACGACGAAGATATCATTTCGCAAAAGGTAGAAAAAGTTTACAACAACCGTATTCCTACTAGCTTACCAAAACAGACCGCTGATTCAACAATCGGCAAATTTACTGTACAAGTCGCTTCGTATCCTAAAGAAGAAGAAGCTCAGAAAATGGCTTCTGATTTAAAGACAAAAGGTTTTTCGGCTTTCTACGTTCCAGCCAAAGTGAATGGCAATCAATACTACCGCGTTAGCGTCGGCATTTTTGCTACTTCTAAAGAGGCTACCGCATTTCAAGGTAACTTAACCGCTCGAACTAAATTAGCTAACTCGATTATTACAAAAATTTCTAAAGAGTAGTTTTTTTTAAAATTCTGATTTCGAAAAAGAGCCCGCTGAGGCTCTTTTTTTTGCCTAAAGATTGATAGGTTATATTTTTAAGCCGATTACAAGGCCCAAATTAGGCTCAGGATTCAAATCGATATTTTGTTCGAAGTTAAGGCTGGCTCCGAACTGCGCCCAAAGGAAACGATATTCTGCACGAATATTTACCCCAGTTAATACCCCATAATAGATATTGCTGCGGTCGGCTTCACTGAACCCGGCAATAGAAGTTTTAATGATGTTTTGGCGCCCGGTTAATCCGACATCATAATTAAAAGAAAAGAATTCTGAACTTAATTGGGCGATTTCTCCATCTAGAATAACTGAAATCCGATTCGAATTTGTTTTTATCGAAATATTTCCATCTTCTGAAGAGGTCGACAGATCCCCTGATCTTACAAACAGGATTTTATCACCCATATTCCAGCGTTCTAACGAAAACCCTAATTCAAATCTAGTCCAACTTTGCGTATCGACAACCTGATCAACATTTTTTTGCCAATGAATTTCGCCGCCTGCAGAAAAATAAAAAAGACCTTCTGCAAGATAACTTTTTTCGCCATTTTCCCTAGCGAATGCCGAAATGGAAATTAGCAAAACAAAGAAAAATAAATTAATTTTCATTTGGTTTGTCATCCAAAGTAAAAGATTTTATGTAATCAACGCTTTCTTTATCTTTCGAAGCATTTGTTTTAAGAAGACTTTGTAATAACAAATCAGTTTCTGGCCAAGTCTTTTCATCCATGGCCAAGATATCGTCGCTCATCTTTTTCAGAGCGTCCACGAGCCATAAAGCCATATCGGCCTTCATCTGTTCGGTGCTTAATTTATATTTAGCCTGGTACTGCATTGAAAAACTTCGCATAAAACGAGAAACCTGAACCGCATGCGAATATGCATAACCAACATCGAAACCGTTCGTTTTAGCATTCTTAAAGAATACATCTTTAGGCGGAATTCTTAGCGGAGCTAAATCCATCCTTCGCGAATCAGAAAAGGATTTATTAAAAGATTTTGAAAGGAATTGCGGGTCACCAGAATATAACCAACCCCAGAAGTCAGCCAGTCCTTCATTGTAAGCTCTTAACAGTAATCTTACGTATTGATCTTTGTCTGATAAATTAGTTTCTTCGGATGTGGTTTCAATTTTAAATTCTCTTTGAATTGGATCCAATTTAATTGGAGCAAAATTAAAATACTCAACTATAGGATCTAAGTGTAAAGAGTAGTCCATTGACTTTACTTTATCGGAAGAAATTTTTTCCATAACCAGTCTTCGAAACAAGGAATGAAAATGTTCATGTGCGATTACAGCTCCGTTAGCAACCAAAGGCATTCCTGTTAAAGAATAAGGTACAAACATCATCGCGTCGAACTTGCTGGAATAAAGCGCGTTGTTTTCTTGCAGAGTATTTTGTGGATCATTTTTTACTATAAATTTTGTGTTGATCCCGATTTTTCGCGGCCACTTATTTAAATCTAACAAACCGATGCTTTCGTCGAAGTAAGCCAGGTTTTCTAGATGGTAGGCCAAAGTCATCATCTGAAGTGTGGTTGTATCTTGCGCGATAAATTCGTTACGACTATTTAAAGATAAGTGAGTTTTAGCTTTGAAACCAGACAACTGACCATTTTGATCATTGGGCGCAAAAAGAAACTGAGTAAAGCGACCGTTCATAGATCCCACATCATCAACGCTATAAAGAGGAACTACTTTTAATCGAAATCCTGAAGTTGTGGAGACAGGAATTTTGACCTTCACAAGTTTGTTCTGAGCCTGATTATGCGGGTTCTTGATACAACCTACGAATATCAAAAGACACGCTAGAGTGTGTATTTGCAATACAAGTAGTAACAATTTTGCTAACGATGTCTTATTAGTCTTCTGATTCATAGTGTTATTTATAGCTTTAAAAGCCGAATATCTCAATACTAGCAGCCTATTTAGAAGGGTCCCCTTTGAACACTGAAAAAATTACTGCTCATCTAAATCCTAAGCAGAAAGAAGCTGTACAAACTTTAGACGGACCCCTTTTGATATTGGCTGGGGCCGGATCGGGTAAGACGCGAGTGCTGACTCATCGAATGGCTTTATTGATCGCTTCGCACAAGGCTGCACCGGAAGAAATTCTTTGCCTGACCTTTACCAACAAGGCGGCAAGGGAAATGGAAAGTCGTATTTTTCAGTTGCTGACTGATTTAGGTCATCAAGTATTTGAGCCCCTGTGGGTTTCTACTTTTCATAGTTTTTGTGTTCGTCTATTGCGCGAACAAATCACCCTTTTAGATTACAAACCGCACTTCAGTATTTACGATGACTCTGATCAGTTAAGCCTGATCAAAAAAATAATGAATGCGTTTAATATCAACGATAAAATTTATCCGCCAAAAGCATTTCGCAGCAAAATTAATAACGCAAAAATGTTGGGTTTGAATCCGCAAAATATTCATCAAGCCAAAAATCTTCATTACGATCAAAAAACGATCGAAGTTTTTGCTGCCTATGAAATCGAAATGAAAAAAGCCAATGCGTTGGACTTCGGCGATCTGCTTTCTAAAGTTTATGATTTATTTCTAATGTATCCAGATGTTTTGAAGTCATACCAAGAAAAATTTAAATACATCATGGTCGACGAATACCAAGATACCAATCACATCCAATATCTTTTGATAAAGACATTGGCCAGTGGCCACCAGAATTTATGCGTTGTTGGTGACGAAGACCAATCGATTTACAGCTGGCGCGGAGCCGACATCAGCAACATCTTGGATTTTGAAAAGGACTTCGCTTCAGCCAAAATAGTTAAAATGGAGGAAAATTACCGTTCTTCAAAAAACATTGTAACCGCTGCTTCACAAGTTATAAAAAATAATACCGAACGCAAAGAAAAAACCTTGTTCACCAACAATGAAGAGGGTGACTTAATCCATATTCACGAAGAAAAAAATGAATACGAAGAAGGTCGCTTTGTAGCCAAAAAAATTCAATCGATGATGACCGAAGGGCATGGCGTGTTCAGCGATTACGCCGTATTTTATCGAACCAATGCCCAATCGCGGGTGCTGGAAGAACAGTTGCGAACTCAATCCATTCCCTACCGATTAGTTGGAGGAGTTCGATTCTACGAACGGGCCGAGATTAAGGATTTGATTTCTTATTTAAAACTATCGGTTAATCCTACCGATGATATTGCTTTGAAACGTGTTATTAACACTCCTGCACGTGGCATTGGCAAAACCACGGTTGAAAAGTTAGAGGATATTTCGGTCCATAAAAAACTTTCGATGTTTGAAACTATATTGCACGCATGCGAACAAAAAGTATTTAACTCGGGAACGACCTCCAAACTTCGCCATTTTCATACATTGATGAGTGAACTTATGGAACTATCGGGCCAATATAGCCTAGTTGATTTCTACCATTTAGTTTTGGATAAAACCGAATATGCCAAACGACTACAGATCGAAGACAACGTAGAATCACAAAGTCGTTTGCAGAATTTAGAAGAACTTTCCAATGCTATGACTCAGTTTAGTAAAGAACGTGAAGATGGCGGGCTCATTCAGTTTTTGGAGGAAATGGCCTTGGTAAGTGATGTGGACTCTTTAAAAGAAGAAATCAATGGTGTTACATTAATGACTTTGCATGTCTCAAAAGGTTTAGAATTTCCTTATGTCTTTATTGTCGGTTTGGAAGAAAATCTTTTTCCGAGTGACCGCGGGGAAGAAGATGATGAAAACGAAATTGAAGAAGAA
This sequence comes from Pseudobdellovibrionaceae bacterium, assembly GCA_043750675.1. Taxonomy (GTDB): domain Bacteria; phylum Bdellovibrionota; class Bdellovibrionia; order Bdellovibrionales; family Bdellovibrionaceae; genus JAYSSX01. The sequence continues at coordinate 10,079 of JAYVAZ010000494.1, forward strand.
CGAAGGCTTGCCTACGTAGGAATGACCCGTGCTAGAAAAAATCTGCATTTAACCTATACGCGAACCAGGCGTGTATGGGGTCAAGAACAAAGTAATCCACCGTCACGTTTTTTAAAAGAGATCCCAAAAGAGCTCACGCATTTTACTTCGGCTGCAGAACTTCCTAGTTTTGTTGCTCGGTTTGCAAGTAACCCCGGGGCCACCTCTGGCAATTCCTTTGCTGACACTAGTTACCAAAGTTACAAAAATAAAAAAGGTGGAACTAGATCAGATTCTGAATCTTTTCCAGATTATGAAAACGAATCTCAGGCTAATAATAGTTACTTTAAAGGGATGAAAATTAAACATCCGACTTTTGGAGTCGGTTCGGTCTTTCAGCTGGAAGGTTCTGGCGAAGACTTAAAAGTCAGTGTTCTTTTTTCGGATCAAACAATTAAAAAGTTCGTGGCCAAATACGCGCGTTTAGAAAAACTTTAGGCTTGAAAAAGAATTCAAAAGAGGGTTAGCATATAACTATTCTAAAATAAGGAAGTTCTATGAAAATATTGTTGTTTGTTTTAACGTTGTCCCTTGGTTCTTATTCAATGGCTCAGTCCAGAAAAAAAGCACCTTTGCCGGCCCCAACCGCGGCCGCGGTAGCGCAAGATACTGGTTACGTCTATTCAGGTAATAACTTGCACGAAGCCGTTGTCAGTATGACGGACGGATCATTCGCAAGTGGTGGTGGTAATACATCTATCAACCTTAACGGCGCTTATCGCTATCAGGCTTTGATGGGAATGCAATTCGGCGGAAGATTAAATTTCATCAACGTCAGCACTAAAGGCGCTAGCGGTTCTTACATGGGCATTTGGGGAACTTTTACTTATAACTTTGATCAATCATGGAATATCTCAAACAGTATTTTTGCCGAAGTTGCTTTAGGTATGGTTGATACCTATTTCGGAATCAGTGGCCTAGCTGGGCCTTCTGAGAAAAAGTTTTCTTATGAGTTATCAGGTGGAAAAAGAATTCCATTGTTTGATCGTTTTAATTACGAACCAACTGCAGGCATTGCTAAAATTGGTGACGGCGATATGGCCGTATTTGTTAGATTCTTAAACTTCTCTGCATTCTTTTAATTTATAACTCAAAACCTTTTTCGTTTTTTTCGGATCGGCTAAGTGAAAACTTAGCCTTTTTTAATTCTTCCCACTCTGCCAAATAAGAATCCAAATTCGAAGGCATACGATGATAGTCCTTCAGCGGATTATGATAGGTTGCCTGAACCCCATCAAAACCAGTGAAAACTCTGAAATCGGTATGGATTTCATTTTCGAAATTAGGCGCATAAGTCATTTTCCCGCCGCCACTAGGGATATCGATAGAAAGATTAGGCATTGCTAAACCGGAAAGATGGCCCCACAGCTGTTTTTGAATGGCTAAAGACTCATCAATAGAAGTTCGTAAATGATCACTGCCAAAAGAAGGATCGCACTGAAACATGTAATAAGGCTTTACTCGTAAAAACAAAAGCCTCCTAGATAGCGCTTGAATAATAGCAGGATGATTGTTTACTCCATTCAGTAAAACCATCTGATTAAAAACCGGAACACCGTTGTCGACCAGTAATTCCAATCCTGCGGCGGCTTCTGCTGTTAACTCTTTTGGATGATTAAAATGGGTCATCAAATACACCGGTTTAAACTTTTTAAGAACTTGCACCAAGGTAGACGTAATTCGCATTGGATTAACCACTGGCATACGACTACCGATTCGAATAATTTCAATATGCTCGATCTGCCTAAGGTCTTTAAGAATCCCCGCCAAAACTTCATCCGAAAGAGTTAATGGATCGCCTCCCGATAAGATTACTTCTCGAATGCCTTTTTGCTGTTTAATATAATTTAAGGCATTTTGATAATCATTTTGGCTAGCAAGAAACTGCTCTTGCCCCGTAAAGTGCTTCCGGGTGCAGTAACGACAGTAGACACTACAAATGTCGGTAATTAAAAATAAAACGCGATCTGAATATCGGTGAACAATTCTTTCAACCGGGCTATTTTTTCTTTCGCCTAGGGGATCCAATTCGGAAAAATCTTGTGGTTGCTGTTGTTCGCTGACTTGCGGGATGGCAATTCTGCGAATGGGGTCAAATTCATCTGACGAATTAATTAGCGAAAGATAGTAAGGGGTCGCTCTAACATTAAAATGACTTTGATTCAGATTTTCAAAGAAAAGTTTTTCTGGAGCACTTAATGACACCCACTTTTCAAAATCTTCTTTTTTTTGCGCTGATTGCCGCATTTGCCAAGACCACTGCTGCCAATCAGCTGCACTAATCTTCGAAAAGGTCTCGTTACTCTTTATATTTTCCCACTGATTAAGGAACTGCAGTTTCATATCGATTTTTTAAACTTTTGATACTTAAGAGTCAACGTATCGAGATTTTTAGGACATAAAGACAGGCTTTTTTAGAAAAACCAGCTCAAACTGTGTTAAACCTTCTGGCGTTCGTGTGTAACGGGCGTATCCGCCATGTAATTGGGCGACCCGTTTAACCAATGCCAATCCCAGTCCTGTACTATCAGAAAACGACTCATCACCTACAAATGGGAGAAATAGTTTATCCTTTAATTCGTCATTAACGCCAGGACCGTGATCTAAAACTTTCACGATCAATTGATTCTGTTCGCTTTCTAAAACGACTTCAACAGTCTGGTCCCTAGGCGACCATTTAATGGCATTATCTAACAAATTTTGAATCGATTGCTGGATTAAAGTGGCTTCACCTAGAAACACGAAATCAACATTTTCCTTTGCCGACAATTTAATTGAAACATTTTTCTTCTCAGCCAAAGTAGAAAGTTTTATGATGGTATCCGTTGCCAAATCCAATAGATGAGCAGTTTCTACCTGATCTTCGGAAAACCGATAAGCTGAACGTCCAAAATCTAAAATCTTTTGAAGTACCACCGACAACTGCGATGCCTGTCCCGCCAGTTTTGTTTTAAGTTGAGAGGATAAACCTTCCGCCCCCGATATCTCGTTTTTTAAAATAAATAAAGGTGTCTTTAATTGATGAGTGGCATTCATAAAAAACTCTTCCTGCCAGCGATTTGACTCCTTAACCTGAACAATCAGTTTGTTGAAAGCTTCCGCCAACTCCTTGATTTCGAAAGGCCAATGGGGAACATTGATTTGACTGATTATCTGGGACCGGTCCGTTTCAGTTACCTGGGAAACCAATTTCGAAATTGCACCAGTAATAGCTCTTGAAACCAACAAACTAATCAAAACCGATAACAGCAAAAAAAACGGAAAGATGGAAAGAAGTCGATTGTTAAGCCGATCCTGTTGGATATCAATAAAATCGGCCGGCACGGCAACTTGTATCGCCCCTCTTAAATTATCATCTCGATCCAAAATCGGAATTTGAACAAGTCGGTAAGACTTAAGGATTCCATCATGATCACGAACAGACACATACGAAAAAAAATTTCGAACAGTTCCGCTCATAGACTTTTCATCGATAGGTAATTCACTGGAACCTAAAGAGTCAGAACGATCGACAATCAAACCTTCGTGATCCACGACTTGCACCAAAGATTTGCCATGTGGGAAGGGAAAGATCTTGTCTTCGATTGAGGCTTCCGAATTAAAATCCAAAATGTCGAACCGTTGTCCTTCAATCAAAAGACGGCGAAGATCCAGTGCATAATTCACCAATAAAGCATCAAATTCTAGAAGCAGGTTTTTTTTGGTTTCCGAGTTAATAACAAAATAAGTACCCAGGCCAAAAATCATCGAAGATATGAAGACAGCTAACGCTGTTAAAATCTTGATGGATAGGAATTTTCTATTCAATCTTCTGCCTTTAATACATATCCCGCGCCCACTACGGTTTGAATAAGGCGCTTTTCAAAAGGATAATCAATTTTTTTACGTAGCATATTGATATAGACATCTACGATGTTGGTATCCGAATCAAAATGCATGTCCCAGACATGTTCAGCTATTTGGCTTCGACTTAAAACCTTACCTTGGTTTTTTATCAAAAAAGATAACAACAGAAACTCCCGGTTAGATAATTCAATTTTTGTTTCACCGCGGGTGGCTGTTCGTTTTTCCAAGTCTACAGAAAGATCGGCTAATGTTAAATCTTGATTTGAAACTGATTTATCAATTCTTCGATATAAAGAACGCAGACGGGCTTTTAATTCATCCAGCTCAAAAGGTTTTGTCATATAATCATCGGCGCCAGCATCCAAACCCAACACTTTTGTTTTAGTTGTATTGTATGCTGTGACCAATACGATACCGCCGCGAAATTCATTTTGTCTGGCTTGTTTGATTAAATCAATTCCACTTTGGTGTCCCAATTTGATATCTACACAAAGTATATCGTATTGATTGTTTTCCAGAAGAGTTAACGCAGAATCAATACTATTGGCTTCGTCAGCCTGAATACCAGAGGCTCTTAGATCTTTCGATATAAAGGAAGAAATCTTTGTTTCATCATCAACCACTAAGACTTTCATTTTTTAAGTATATATGGCCAGACCATTAAAATCACATAATAATAATGCATTAAAAAAGTTTAATCTTCTATTAAACCGGATTTAATTTGAATAGGTTATGTTTAGAGTAAGAAAAAAACACCAATAACCCTTCCTAGGAGAAGAATATGAAATCATTATTAGTTATCACTACTGCCTTATTATCAATGGGTCTTGCTGCACACGCCAATGAGGGCGGAAAAAAAGAGCAATACAAAACAGCTAAAGAAGAGTGTCTTAAAGACCAACCTACCTTAAAAGGAAAAGCTTTAAAGACCTGCATCAACGAAAAAATGAAAAAATAAAGGTTTCCTGCATTAGGCAGGAGTTTATGTTTCCTAGTACCCTTCAGTAAAGCCCGGGACTCCTCTCGGGCTTTTTTTTGCCAGCGGACCGCTGCCCCAGAGGCGAAAGCCCCAGCCATCTCGTATTGAAGCAAGCCTCTAATTCGGTGCCTACTCTATACACCATTAGCCTACTTCCTTTTCAACTGTCTAAACTATAACACCCATCTCAAAATGAGATTCACTTTTTAAATTAAATACTTAAGACTCCTCCGGATTTCCAGGTATTTGGCGCACTCTTTGAAGTAACCAAAGTTAGTAACAAAACTGCAGGACGCATTAACCAGGAGGAATTATGAAAAAGTTATGGGGTTTTAAAGACCCGAAAACCAGAAAATACGGTCTA
>JAYVAZ010000495.1:0-11893 GCA_043750675.1 Pseudobdellovibrionaceae bacterium
GGCTGTTCCATGTTCTTCACTAGAAATAACAAATTGCGGATTGATCGACCAACTGACAGTAACGTTGCCGGCATGGTCAGAATTTAGGAACTGATCGACCAAGGCTGATTTGGTTTTAAATTCGAGAGTCCATTTCGGGTAGGATTTAAAGAATTCGATTAATTGCACCGAATAAAGACTGATCAAATCCAAACTTAAACTATCGGTGATTTCACCAGTTCCTACGCGGAAAGGCAGTTGCGAAAACTTATCCGCGATTTCCTTCAATTCACTGATCGCTTGCTCGATATTAGAATAAAGAACAGTTGTCGGTTGGGTCAGGTAACTTTGTAAATAGCAATAACTGCAATTCATATTACATTGGCTACCTAAATTCAGAACGTGATAATTGCAACAGGTTAATGTCTTTTTCTGGGTGGCACCTGGGCATCTTTTGAAAAATTCGCCTTTAAATTTTTTAATGGTAAGAATTTTTTTACTACGATCAAACTGCTTCGCCGTCATCGATTGATTTTGATTTTGGAATGGTTCGTGATCGGCAATCTGAATTAACTCTGCCGGAAATAAGGCCTGCACTCGTTTTGCCAAAGCCGAATCTAAACTTTCGCTTAAGATGTAAATTTTTTCAAACGAAGGAAGCATTAGTGTTTCGTCCAAATCTTATGTGGATTTTTTTCCACCTCATCTTGCATCAGCTTAAGCGAGTTCATATGTTTTTGCAGATCACTTGGTTGGCTAACGAAGAATTTAATTTCTATTCCTGATTTGTCCCCAACCCGAGCCCAACGTAATTGACTGGATCCACTGAAATTAAGGCTTTTCAAATTTTCTTTTCGAAGTTCATCTTGTTTGTGCGCCTCCGGGTATCGCAACTGCTTTAAATGATCCAACCAGGTTTCGGCATCTGCATAATCGCCGATCAGTTCTTCAGCTGTACGTCCCATGTGCATCAAGTCCGAAAAGTATTCAATGATAGAAACCCCATGGTTTTTGCTGGGGTTCAAAACCAAAAAGCGTAAGTAAAATTCTTTTAAGTTCAAATCTGCTGCTAATTTTAGAGACATTGCATCCATAGGCATAATTTTTTTAACCGAGGCCCATTTTAAAAATCCTTTAGGTTGGGTCAATAATGCTTCGGCTACTTCGACTGTATTTTCGGACCAATGAATTCCATATTTAGATAATAGCTTTTCCGTGGGCAAAGGCTTTCTTTGCAGTTCGGTTAAATAGAAATTCAACTCGATTAATTCTTTTCTTAGATGTGCTGATTCGGTAAAAGAAAGTTCCGGGTATAAAGAGCAAAAGAGTTCAATGATGTCTTCATCCTGATCCATTTCATAATTGAAGCACAGCTCCTGGGCAAATCCGGCGATGACGATTTTATTAATAGCGACTGCGGGCAGATTTTTTGGCCAATGATTCAGCGGGGAAAAATCCAAGATTCTGTCGCATTGCGAAATTGACCATAATCGGGGTGTGTTTTTCATACGATTTTCAGTAACACCAACATTGGATAATGGCAAGACAGCTATTTTTTTGTAGAATGTTTTTATGGCAGATTGGCGAGACCGCAGTCAAATTTCAGACGACGTCGTATACTTTAGATATAGTCCGGAAGGTTTTGAAAAAAACTGTGACGAAGTTTATGTATGGGATTTGGATAAAACTTATTTAGATACTGCTATCGAGACCTTTTCCCAATTGCTTGTAACCGTAATGGAACGGGCCTTTTACAAAAAGAATGTTCCGGGTACCAAAACTTTGATTCAGGCGTTGTCAGCGAAGTGGTCGAAAAAAAGTGGGCATCAAAGATTTCCCGTATTTTTTATTACGGCATCTCCGCCGCAAATGGAAATCCGAATCTCCGAAAAATTTTCCATAGATAAAATCATTCCTTTGGGCTGTTTTTATAAAGACAACTTAAGAAATCTAACTCCCAAACGATTTTGGCGTTTACGCAAACAAGTAGGTTACAAGTTACAAGCTCTGATGCAATTACGGGTAAAACTAAAAGAAAATGTAAAACAAGTTGTCTGGGGTGATGACAGCGAATCAGATGCGATTATTTACAATTTATATTCGGACATTTGTTCAAGACGTATTGGTACCAATGACATTCGTAATATTTTAAAATTTTATTCAGTTACAGCTGAACAAATCGATACGATTTTGTTACTACAAAGTCAGTGTCCTGAAAATGATCCCATTGATAAAATTTATATAAATTTGGCTGCGGACACGGATCCTGATTACTATTTAAAATTTGGACGACGTACAGTGGCCACTTATAATACTTTCCAAGTAGTCTGTGATTTGTTTCAGCAAGACCGTTTAGGTTATGATGAAATTTTTTTGATCGCAGATGATATGTTAAAAAATTACGGCTTCACCATAGAAGAGTTAATGCGAAGTTTTGATGATTTAGTTCGCCGGCATATATTAGGCGAAATCACCGTTTTAAAATTAGTTACTTTTTTCCAAGCCAAAGGCATCTTTTTTTCCGGTTATAAAACCAGCGTCGAGCCTGCAAAGGAGCAGCTGGATGTGTCGGGGAGGGTGGATGTTGAGGGGCACTTTGAACCTTGGGTCCAAGACCGCATCGACTACATCCACGACTATCGTTAGTTTCGTTGAAATGACTCCATCTACTTCGTTGCAAGAATAAATTCTTTTCTCGATGTACTAGTGAGTACGCCTGCGAAAAAATTTATTCTTGCGCCTCGTATCTGGTGTCATTTGAACGAAACTACGAAAATCGCACCTTTTATATATTCTAGTAAAGGCATCTTTAATTGCGGGCTTTCAAAAATAGTATTTAGAGTTCGGTCTATTCGAATTTTAAAGGGAAAAGCGTGGAGATGGGTTGGCCGGTGAAGGACTTGAATTCGATGCGTGAGAGTAGATCAGAAAGACAACGTTTGAATTCTTCCTGGGTCAAATTTTGTGAAGTGATTTGGACGCCCGAAATTTTTCCTGTGGTTTCTATGGTAAAGGCCATCGAGACTTCGCCTTTTGCTTCAGGAATAGTTTGAATTAATTGACGATAGCATTTTTGAAACGAAGTTTTATGGCCATTCAATATCGAAAAAATATCTTCTTCGGATAATGTTTGGCTTAATTTGTTTTCCGCAGGTGTCGGGGTTGGTGCTTCGACCGGAGAAAATGCTAACTGCGATCCATTATAATCTATCGCTGAAACACGTTCGCCATTTTTTGCGATAAATAATTGGCCTTCAGTGCCGAAGTTCTCAATTTTGACGTCGCCTCTTTTTAAAATCAAAAGGATATGATGGTTTACATTGTCGGCAATCTTTTCCAATGTGGCCATCGAGCTGGACATTAATTTCACCCGAAAATTTTCAATTGTCAGTGTCGCACTTCCTGTGTCGGAAGTTTCAACAGAGTCCAAATCATAAAGATCGTTATAATTTTCAACGATTTCTTTTTGGGTTAGATTTTTTCTTAATACAGTAACCGTGCCTGAATCTTTATCCAGGCGGGCTAATCGATGTTCCTGACTTTGTTTTGTCGTTTGTTTTTTCGAGAAAAGAAATAAAGAAGTACCAATCAACAAAAGGCCAGCGATCAATAGTATTGCAAAGACCTTTTTGTTTTGATCAGACATTATTTATTTTCAGTTTTAGGCTCGGTTTTTTCCGTAGAGGGGGTCGCTGCTTTTTGTTCTGCAGGTACAGCTGCTTTTTGGTCAGGTAAACCTGCCGTGGCGCCAACATCACTGCCTGGAGGAGGCGTAATAGGAGCCGTCAGCGGAGCCACTGCGGCAGCGCCATCCATTACGCTCTTATTTTTTCTAGTTGAATGAACTGTTAAGGCGATACAGGTAATTGCAAAAAGGATAGCAACCACTCGAGTTAATTTTTGGGCTATTGTCGCAGCACCTGTTGCACCTAAAATAGATTGAGATCCACCACCACCGAATGCGCCACCAACAGAACCACCTTTAGAGTCTTGGACAAGAACTAAAACAATAAGAATAAGAGCAACTAACAAATGCGTAACAGTTAAGAATGTTTCCATGAGACTCCCAATTAATTAATTTAAGCAGAAAGCAATATAAGCACATTTATAAATTACAGCATTAGATAACGCACTATGCCTTATCAGAATGATGTTAATATGACAGAAATAACCTGTTTGGAGGCCCGTTGATTAGAATAAATTCTTACGTTTTGATGACTTTAATCGCGATGGGTTTTCTATTTTCCTTTTCTGCGGGCGCTTCTGTTAAGAATTCCTCCAGGAATTCCGCAAAATTGAGTTCTGCGAAAAAACTAGCGGTAGACTATATTAAGGTAAGAACTCCACAAACCTTGCAGGCAAAGGCTCTGGCTCGAATCCAACCGAAGGTTGACTCCGAAGCTGTTGAAAAGCAAACCCTGGAAAAGCCGACGGCTCATAAAAATTCAAAAAACGCTGAACCCAAAGAAACGCCCATTAAATCAGCACTTACTGTTATTGATTATCCGCATTTTTCCTTATTCGCGGAGAAACTTAAGGCGACCGATGAAATCATAGCCCTCTATAAAACTTCTTTATCGACTTGGGATAAAAAAGAGCAAAATCTGTTCAAAACACTTTGGTCACAAAACGAATCCTGGCAAAATCAGTTCTTAAAAAACTTTAAACAGGCCACTCCCTATGTTCGCGGGGAAATTGAACAAGAGTCGGTTTTGAATTCAACCTTAGCCAGATACCAATTGCTACTAATGAAAATTAAAGCCGATTTTTTTGCAAAAAAATGGAAAAATCTAACTGAAAATATTGAATTGGCTTTTACTATTCCGGCAGAAATTCCGTATCAAGAAGCTTCATTGGTAGGACTACGTTTAGGACATGCCATGCGTTCATTGTTGCTAGATGAATTAGAAGGTTTGGATGTTCAAAAAGATTCCATTTTGTTTAAAGACAATCAATTTTTGACGATGCTGCAAAAGGCACGTTTGCCATGGCCAATTGACCGAGTGATGTTGTCGGATGCAAAACGATTATCCAACGAAAAGGCCTTGATGATGGCGGAAGTGATTGCCGCTGAATTACAGAAAAATCCCTATCAGTCGGCGGAAAAAATCATTAAAGAAAAAAAATGGGCGCGTAGTCAGGAAACCGAAGTCCTCATTCAACTTTGGCGAGAACAAGATATTGCAGAGATGCAGATAGAGATGAACCGATTTGGAAAATTACTTTTAAAATACGCGTCACTACGGTTTGAACACCTCCACAAGAACAAACCTGAACAGGCTGAACAGTTAGTCAAAGAAGACATCATTCAAAGAGTGCCGGTTGATTATACGACGGGGAAACCCATGAGCATTTCGCTTTAACCATTATATACGCAGCGTCTTGCGGGGAATTACAGTGACAATAAGACACTACTGTTGGCAGATAATTAGCTTATGAAATTTATTGTTTTCGAAGGTTTAGATGGCTCGGGAAAAAGCTCTTTAATGAATGCTTTAGAATCGCATTTGAGGGCCCGTGACATTTCTTTGATTCGCACTCGTGAACCGGGTGGTACCGAATTAGGGGATGAAATTCGAGAACTGATTTTAAGAACCAAAGGCCAAGCACCCACAGCAAGGACGGAACTGCTTCTATATGAGGCCAGCCGATCTCAGCATGTCGAGTTGGTGATCAAACCCGCCATTAAAGAAAAAAAATGGGTACTTTGTGATCGCTACACCGCCAGTTCGGTGGCCTTCCAGGCTGGTGGCCGTGAAATTCAAACTCAATGGGTTGAAAAATTAAATGACTTTGCTACCGACTTTGTAAAACCAGACTTAACGGTTTTGTTGGATTTGACGGTGGATGAAAGTCGCCGACGTCGCAACCAAAGATCTTTAAGTGGGGGCGACAATGAAGATCGTATGGAATCCGAAGCCGATACATTTCACACGAAAGTAAGAAATTCTTTTTTACATCAAGCTCAACAAGATCAGTCTAACTGGTTGGTTCTAAATGCGGCAGAAACTCCAGAAAAACTTTTGAGTCAACTTTTAGCGCATCTTAAAAAAATACAATGGCTCAGCTTTTAAAAAAAATCATTGGGCATGAACAACAGATAGATTTATTGTTTTCCGCAGTTGATAAAAAACATCTTCCCAGTTGTTTGATTTTTGCGGGTCCCGAGGGAATTGGTAAACAGATGGTCGCAAAAGTTTTAGCGCAAAAGCTAAACTGCGATTACCAAGAAAGCGCACCCTGTGGTCAGTGTGGTTCTTGCCTGCGAATTGAAAAACTACAGTCCGAATCGGTTCTATTCATTGAACCGGAAAAAAATATTATCAAAATTGAACAGGCACATGAAATTACCCATTTCCTGTCTTTACGAGGCGGCGGACGCGCAAAGTTAGTGATTATTAACCAAGCCCATCTGATGAACCCAAGCGCGGCGAATAGTTTGCTGAAAATGTTTGAAGAACCTCCTGAGGATACTTTTTTTATTTTAATCACTGCGAATCATACGGCATTGATGCCGACGATTTTGTCACGGTCGCAAATAATGCGGTTCCGGCCATTGTCGGAAGAACAATTGAAGAATAATTTCAAAGGTGAGGCTTGGCAAATTCACTTAAGTCAGGGCAGCGTAAAAAGGCTGAAAGAAATGAATGATCCAGCCGAAATTCAAATCAAAGAGACGGCTTGGGTTCATTTTGAGTCTTGGGTAACCGATTGCGGAATTAGTGCTTCCAGTGCTTTTAAGGACTTGGAAAAAGAGCGCCCTAGGCAAGTTCGTTATTATTACTATTTAAGCCTCATTTTTAAAGATATGGCTTTGATGCGGTCGGGGGAAGTGCCTACGGTTGCAAGTCAGCAAAAAATGGCGTCTTTGTTATCCTTAATTCCTTGGTCACCTCAGGTTTTATTGGACATCAGTCTAAAAGCATTAGAGCAAGAGCGCGAAATTGCAGCCAATGCTGACGTTTCCTTAACTTTTGAAAAGTTTTGGTATACGATCAATAAATTATGGGATTCATCGACGTCCATGCACACTTAGACATGTTAGAAGGCACCACTGACGAGGTCATTCAAATGGCAGCGGCAAATGGTGTAGATAAAATCGTTACCATTGGTACCGAACCCGCAGATTTGCCTATCGTACTGAATATCGCCAAAAAATATTATCCAAAAGTTTTCTGTACCCTGGGAATTCATCCGCATCATGGGGCGGTTTGGACCGAAGACGTAGAAAAGTATCTTCTGCAGTACACGCAAGAAAAAGAAGTGATTGCAATTGGTGAAATTGGTTTAGATTACTACTATAAAAATTCGGCTCCGGAAGAACAGAAGCACACTTTTCGAAAACAATTGGAATTGGCCGAAAAATTAAAGATGCCGGTGGAAATTCATACTCGCGACGCGGAAGAAGATACTTTTGCCATCCTCAACGAGTTTAAAGGCAAAGTGACCGGTCTTATTCACTGTTTCACTAGCTCGCAGGATTTGGCTAAAAAGTGCTTGGATTTAGGCTACAACATATCTTTTAGCGGTGTGGTTACATTCAAAAATGCTGATTCTTTGCGCGATACTTTGAAATACGTTCCCTTAGACCGACTTCATGTTGAAACCGATGCCCCGTTTTTGGCCCCAGTGCCCGAGCGAGGCAAAAAGAACACTCCCGCCTATGTTATCCATACGGCTAAAAAGGTCGCTGATCTAAAATTGATCTCCTTAGAAAAACTTTGCGAAATTACTAACGAAAATGCGCGTCAACTGTTTCCGAAACTGATCTGGTAAGGCAGATTACAGACTCACCCTTTTTAAAGGAGTCTGTAATGGCTAAAGTAAGAGTCGGAATTAATGGTTTTGGTCGTATCGGTCGAGTTCTTTTCAGAGCTGGCTTTGATCAAGTTGAAATAGTTGGAATTAATAGCTTGGACAGTTTGGAAGGAATCGCCCATCTTTTAAAGTACGACAGTTCTCACCGTACTTACGCACATGATGTTTCCCATGATGAAAAAAATCTTATCGTAAATGGAAAAAAAATTCCCGTATCAGCACATAAAAGCCCTGCTGACATTCCTTGGAAGGACTGGGGAGCAGATATGGTTTTGGAATGCACAGGCGCATTTAAGAAAAAAGAAGAATTTTTAGGACACTTAAAAGGTGGAGCTAAACGAGTTATGGTTTCGGCTCCTGCAGACGGCGTTGACACCACTATGGTTTACGGAATTAATCACACCTCTTACGATCCGGCGAAACATATTGTTATCAGCAATGCTTCTTGCACTACAAACTGTTTGGCGCCCCTGGCAAAAGTTCTGAATGATACATTTGGAATCGAAAACGGGATGATGACAACAATCCATTCTTATACCAATGACCAAAAGATTTTGGATGCTCCTCATAAAGATTTACGTCGGGCGCGGGCTGCGGCTGTAAGTATGATTCCTACGACAACTGGTGCCGCGACGGCAGTGGGAATGGTGTTGCCTGAATTAAAAGGAAAAATTGATGGAGTGTCTATTCGCGTTCCCACTCCGAATGTCAGTCTTGTTGATTTTACAATCACCACTCGTAAAGACATGACGGTAGAGAGTATTAATGCCGCATTAATCGAAGCCTCAAAAGGCTCCCTAAAAGGAGTCCTTGCGGTGGAAGATAAACCATTGGTCAGTGTGGATTATAATGGTAATCCGTACAGTTCGATTATTGATTTAGATTCAACGATGATAGTTGGTCCACGTATGGCAAAAGTTTTTTCTTGGTACGACAATGAAACCGGTTTTTCAAACCGCATGATTGACCTTGCTAAGTATATGGCTGGAAAAGGACTTTAATTGTGAATGGACTAAAGGGTATTAAAACCATTCGTGACTTTGAACTAAATGAAAAAAATGTTTTTATGCGTTTGGATTTGAACGTGCCGATTGAAAACGGTGTGATTTCAGATCTGACTCGAATTGAAGCCAGTCTTCCAACGATCAACTATGCAATGGAAAAAGGAGCTAAACTAATATTAGCTTCGCATTTAGGACGTCCAAAGTCTGCCGAAGATAAAAAATATTCTTTAGAGCCAGTTGCAAAAAAATTAACAGAACTTTTAAAAAAAGAAGTGATTCTAATTGAAGAGCCAAGCTCCGAAGCGGTGAAGCCACTTTTGATTGGACTAAAGAAAAATCAACTTTTGCTATTAGAGAACTTGCGTTTTGAACCAGGTGAAACTGAAAATTCGGACGAGTTTGCCGCATCCTTGGCACTCAATACGGAAGTTTACATCAACGATGCCTTTGGTGCCAGTCACAGAGCCCACGCAAGTATTGATGCCTTGCCAAGAATGATTACGAATAAAGGAATCGGATTTTTGATCGAAAAAGAAATTCAAATGTTAGATCAGTTGTTGGCCAATACTAAAAAACCTTATTTGGCGATTTTAGGCGGCGTAAAAGTCAGCGATAAAATTGCAGTGATCGAAAAGATCATGGATTTAGTGGATGGCATCGTTATCGGCGGTGCAATGGCGTATACTTTTTTAAAGGCTAAGGGATTTAATGTTGGAAAATCGTTAGTCGAAACCGATAAACTAAATTACGCTAGGGAAATGATAGCCCGTATGGAAATGCGTGGTAAAACACTATTGCTTCCGGTAGATCATATCGTCACCGATAATTTGGCCAATAACCAAGGCAAACTTTGTGCGCAGGTAAATATGCAAGAAGGTGATATCGGCGTGGACATCGGACCGCAAACTATTAAGAATTATTCTGCAGCCATCGCCAAAGCCGAAACTTTATTTTGGAATGGGCCAATGGGAATTTTTGAAAGAGAAGCTTTCTCGAAGGGAACTTTTGCAATTGCCAAAGCCTTAGCTGAATCTAAAGGACAAAAGATCGTTGGTGGGGGTGATTCTGCCGCCGCCGCGGTAGCGTCAGGCTTTGCCGCGCACATGACCCATATTTCAACCGGTGGCGGTGCTAGTTTGGAATACCTTCAGGGTGATAAATTGCCCGGTCTAGAAGTTTTACGACAGAAGTATCGACCACCAGCAATTTAACTGTAATCTTTGAGGGGAAACAAAGTGGCTGAAAAAATTTATGCAGGAAATTTCAAATTAAATAAATATCCAGATGAAATGCCGGAATATTTTAATCAGTTTTTCGCGAAAATAATGGCTTTGAATGCCGATCAAAAAAGTACGGTTTTGAAAAATCACTTTATGTTTTTCCCTTCGACGACAAATTTGCATATTTCTTCTAGTTCATTATTCCAAAACATAATTAAACATTCCCTACCGCGGGGTCCATTTAGTTGGGGTGCGCAGAACATTGCGGCCGAAATGGCAGGGGCCTTTACTGGGGAAGTTTCTTCGGTTGGGGTTTTGTTAATGGGTGGTGATCTGGCTTTGATTGGGCACAGTGAACGCCGCAGTTTATTTGGTGAAACCAATGCGGCAATACATAAAAAAATTAAATTAGCTTCAATGTTAGGTATGATATCAATGCTGTGTATTGGTGAAACTTTACAACAACGTAATGCTGGAAAAACTTTCGATGTTTTGAAAGAGCAGCTGGACGTGGCCCTAAATGGTTTTACAAAGCCTTCAGATTTGATCCTGGCCTACGAGCCCGTTTGGGCTATTGGCACTGGAAAAGTTGCGACCTCCGCGCAAGTGGAAGAAGTTCATGCCTACCTTCGAAAATATTTGGACCAAACGCAATTGAACGCAGTTAAAATTCTTTACGGTGGCAGCGTGAAACCTGATAATTCAAAAGAACTTATTCGAATTAAAAACGTGGATGGTTTTTTGATTGGGGGCGCTTGTTTGGATCCGCAATCTTATTTAGATATTTGTTTGTCGGAAGTTCGATGAAAGTAATCGGTTTTTTTTCGTTTTTGTTTCTTTTTTTATTTACTCAGCTTTCGTTAGCCGCGTTTTCAAATTACAATTCAATTTTAATCGGTGATCAAGCAGCGGGTATGGGCGGTGCCTACACGGCATTGCACAGTGATGCCTCGGCGCTGGCCTGGTATAATCCGGCCACCCTGGCTTTATTAGAGGGCCAAAGTTTTTCGGCGGCAGTGGGTATTTATAAAAAATTTGATACTCAATATGGTCAAGCCGAAGATATCACTAAATCCGCATTAAAAGTAAATCAGGGATTCTTTCGATCACTGCCTTCTTCAACGGGAAGTATAGTCCGCTATAAAGATTTTTTAAAAGAGTATCTACAAGATTATACTTTTGCGTTGTCTATTGTGACTCCTGAATACGACAACTATAAGGGCGACGTGACTTCGACCGCAGATCATAAAACATCCTTATCTGTAACAGATGAATCGTTATGGGTCGGAGTGGCTGTTGCCAGAAAGATTTCTTACAAAGAGGCCTTTGGAGTTACCTTTTATTATACGGCTCGTTCTTTTGTTAGATCCATACAGGATCGGACCTTTCAAGGTGCTAATCAGTTAAAATATTATTACGTAGAAGATAGGGCTATCACGCAAAATTCATTAATCACTGTTTTGGGTTATCACTATACTTTTTCGCCAGAATGGAAATTAGGTGTTTCACTTAGACTTTCTGATTTGCAAATTTCCGGAACTGGGACCTACGCCGATGCAGTCAATTCTACACGATCATCGGAGAAGCCGGGCTCTTCGTTTGCACAAAATTGTCCAAAGATTTCGCGCAGATTGATGCTATGTCCTTCTTTGACTGCAGCAACAACCTGCTTTTCCAAGCTATCGAAACCTTTGGACGTATCCCATTGTCGCTCAGGGTCTATACTCTGAAGCCACTCATAAAAGCTCATATAGTTCTCCGGTGATATGTATAATTTTCAGCGAGAATTATTCTTGGCCATGTCTCGCCTGGTAGCCCAGGCCTTCTTTGCGGCTGCGCTACGGGCTGCCTTAACCTTAGCGGACACACGCG
>JAYVAZ010000496.1:0-3240 GCA_043750675.1 Pseudobdellovibrionaceae bacterium
AGTACCCCCGACTGCAACACTAAAAAGAAATTAGGCTGGAAGCTGTTCCATTTTACCTTACGAAAACTGGTGACCACTCCTTGAATTTCTACGCCTTGAACATCAAAAGTTAAAAGATCACCTAACTTTAAATCCATCCGATCGGCCCATTTTTCCTCAACCGAAACTTCGGGCTTAGAAATGTGATCCCATGGTTTGTCATTCCATTTGCCTGCCACCAATTGTTCCGATTCATTCAACTGCTTTTTGTAACTTAGATTTACCCCACGATTTCGACCCCTTGCCTTGTTTTCCTGCTCGCGAGAATATTTTTGATTTTCTTCCAATACTATTTCATAGGATTGATCATTTACTTTTAGTAACTTTGCCCGAACCATGGGCGAAAAAAATAAAATCTCGGCTTTATTATCGGCCAATGTCTTTTGCACCATTTCCTTTTGTTCATCCTGAATATCAAACAAAAACAAAGACGGCAGCTGCATGCTTTCCGGGTTTTTAATTTCATCCTTTATTGTATCTCTAATTAATGGCGACATTACGATCAGCAAAGTTCCTAAGGAGATAGCAATTACTACCGAAACTGTAGATGAAGTTTTTCTTAAAAGACTATTTAAGGCAAAACGCACTGGCCAACTGAACTTCAATGTAAAAGAATTCAAGGTTCTAACGATTAAAATAAATAATAAATAAATTACCGCAAGCGAACCAAATAACCCCAAACAAAAAAGATTAGCCATCTTCATGGTGTGAGCCTGATAAACCGCCAATAGATAAAATAGAACCAGCGCTGGCAGATAATATAAAATTCGGTCACGTAACTGCGATAAGGTTAATGATTGAGCCAATTGAAAATCACTGAAAAGACTAGGAACACTTAATTTTTTATATTTCGCAAACAACGGTAAACCCAATGCGATAATAACAACCAATGATAAAACCATCAATTTGTAAAAATGAGTAAACGGATTAGCCAATGAAATTTTAATTGGAAAAAGTGAATCAATTAGCTGCAAAAGGACAGGATTGATAAATAAACTAATTAACCAAGCAAATATTCCCGCCACTACCGAGATTATCACAAATTGTAACGACACCAGAATCAGCGACTTTGTGGTAGACAGACCTAATACATGATAAATGGTGATATTTTTTTGTTGATCTGCCATAAATCGATCCAGCAAAAACATACTGCCCACCGCAGATAAAAACAAAGCCACTAACGATACTAGCCCCAAGAAATCGTTTAAATAATTAATCGTTTGAGCTGATTGTTCGCTAGACTCAATGCTGTCTTGAATCTGGATCGAGTTGTCCAATAGAAGTTCACTTAACTTTTGTTTTGTAACTTCTAATTGACCGACATCTTTTAATTTAAATAAATAGGAATCTGATAATGTTGAACCGGGCTGTACCAATCCAGTTTTGTTCAAATTATCCATGGCTAGAAAAACTCTGGGGGCCACAGAGCCAAACCTTAGACCCTGGGTTGGGTCATCCTGGATAACATCATCAATTGTGAACTGGGCAGATCCCAATTGAATTTTGTCCCCAACCTGGGAATTTAACTGAGTCAGTAATTCCGAATTAACCCAAACACAGTCACATTTATTGATATCTTCGCCCCGACCTACTTTGGTTTTTAATTGTAGGCGGCCATACAATGGGTAATTGTTATCAACCGCTTTGATTTGTACTAAACGGCTGGCGGCTGGAGATTTTACCATTGAAAACATTTCGATTGCTCGCGAAACCAGATCAATATTAGAAACTGCACTTAAATTTTGCTTTTCAAATTCCGTCTTAATTTGCTTTCTTGCAAACACAGAAATATCGCCAGCCATTAGAGCCTGGCTTTGTTCTTTAATGTTTGCGCTCACTCCGCCCTTAAAATTTTCTACAATAGTAAATCCCAAAAATCCCAAAGTGAAATTGATCACTAAAAAAAGGGAGACCTTTTTGGTATTGCGAAGCTGCAGGAGCGACCACTTCAAAAGATTCATTCCAGACGGCCATTTTTCAAAAGGAGCCTTCTATCTGCGCGGGCGGCTAATTCCAGATTATGAGTAACAAGAACACAGGAAGTCTTGTTTTGTTTAATTAAATCAAATAGTAGATCCATAACCTTTTGGCCAGTTTCAATATCTAAATTTCCACTAGGTTCGTCTGCTAGTAGCAACTGCGGCTCCAGCGCTAAGGCACGAGCAATCGCAACTCTTTGCGCTTCCCCTCCGCTTAACTGATTCGGGAAATGATGTTCACGTTTCTTTAGTCCCACTTTATCCAGCCAATAAGATGCTTTCTTTTCTGCATCAGCGATTTCATTAATTTCCAAAGCAATCAAAACATTCTCGAAAGCCGTCAAATGCGAAACTAAATGATATTGCTGAAAAATGATCCCAATATTTTTAGCGCGAAACGCCGTTAACTGATTTTGCGTAAGACCCTTTATTTCTGAATCTAGAATTTTGACACTGCCTTCATAGTCTTGATCAATTGCACCCAAAATCGAAAGAAGAGTCGATTTCCCGGATCCCGAAGGTCCAACGATCGAAACGATTTCGTTTTCATTTAATTGAAAAAATAAACCATTTAAAATATGAAGCCGATTGTCCATCTGACTATAGTACTTGTTTAAGCCTTGAATATTTAAAATCATAATATACTCGATAGAAACTGATATAGGCTGTCGGCGATCATTTTATGACCCTTTTCATTTGGGTGAATTCCGTCGGACTGATTTAAATTCGACTCCCCAGCAACCCCAGCTAAAATGAATGGAATCAATTTCACTTTTTCTTTTTTAGAAAGATCGGAATAAATATTTTCAAATTTTTTAGTATATTCGGCACCGTAATTGGGTGGTGCTTTCATTCCGGCTAATACCACTTCTATTTTATACTCTTTAGCTGATTTAATCGCCGCTAACAGATTTTTTTCCGTCTCTTCTGGTTTTACCCCTCGAAGCGCATCGTTCGCGCCTAACTCAATGATAACAATTTGCGGATTATTTTTTGCGATCCACTGAATACGTTTCGGCGCACTGGCCGAAGTTGAACCACTAATACTTGAATTTAAAACGGAAACATTTTTAGATTCGGCTTTGAATCGGTTTTCTAAAATTTTAGCGTAGGATTTTTCTGAAGCGACGCCGTACCCCTCACTAATGGAATCTCCAAGGATCACAATTAATTTAGGAGAAGATTTTTCCGCAACTTTTGGAACTTGCGCAAAAGAGAAAGA
>JAYVAZ010000497.1:0-4370 GCA_043750675.1 Pseudobdellovibrionaceae bacterium
GTTTCTGGACCTTCAAATTTTCCATCAGGTAAACATTTGCGGGTCGCCATTTTACAACCTTGCCCGCAAGGATTAGAGACCGTTCCCGATTGTTTGTAAAAATTGACAGACGCCCCAAAGGCAACCGTAACATTCCAGGGAGTTGTGCAGCCTTTGCAGTTATTGGTTATGCTTGCATACCAACTTCCGCCCGTGTCGACGTTGTTTTGACCGTTCCTTAGAAGCACGCCGCTGGCGCAAAAGAATTCAGAAGACAACAGGGTTGGGTTTTCTCCGCAAACAAAACTTTCTTTCGGGTACAAAGTGATTTTAGTGTTGTTTGAAATCGTTCCATAATTCGGCAATGTGCAGGCGGTGCAGTTGGCTTCTTTGCAGGAGTTAATATATTTGAATCCGACTGCTGCAACGTCAACTACCGCGTTGGTGCTGGCATTTCGGAATTGACCACTGTCGCAAAGTAAATTGACGTTATCTTGGGTAGCACAAGTTTGACCACAAGCGACTACGGCAGTAGCACTTAGGGTGATCACGGCCTTATCTAATATTTTTCCTTGTCCATTAGGTAATTGGCAGTCACAACCAGGAGTTTGCGAACAAACTGTGGATTGATTTGCCGCAATATTTAGAAACTTGTAATTATAGGTTCCGTTTTCATATACTTCTGTACAGGTTTTCAATTCCTTCACATCGGCATTTTCACAAGATTTTCCACAACCTGGGGTGTTGTTAGTTCGATCTGATGTTTTTAGTACTTTATAAAATGGTTGCTGCAAACCGACACCCAAACTAACCTGACTTTGATCCGGAACATCGCAGCTGCATTTTCTCTCGGCGCAGGTATTAGAAACAAAACTGGCATCTGCGGGTAAAAAAGTGCCATCGGTGCAAGTTTTTTCTTTTGAATCACAATGGTTGCCGCAGGTTGGGCTGGCGGCTTTATAGAATTTTCGTTTCGTACCGTGTGACACTGAGGTTTGTGTTGTTTGATCCACTATGCAGTTTTGACAGGCCTTAACTACACAACTGCCTTTTAGAATATAAGGTGTTGTTAAAATATTAATGGAACTATTATCTTTGGTATTTAATAAGATGCCGTTCGAACATTTTACTGGAACTGTATATTCAGGTTTACATTCATTGCCACAAGCCACTTCCAAATGGGATGTTAAAAATAAGACGTCGCCATCCTTTACGGATCCCTGGGCGTTAGGAAGTTGGCATTCACAACCCGAAGCTTCTTGGCAGGTGGTTTTTTTAAAGGCTGGGTCACCATTAAAAGAAAAGAGGCCTTTATGTTCTTCACAAGTGCGAGACTGAATGGCGTCGGAACACTTCGTGCCACAGGCGGCTTTGGTGTTCTTAAAAAAGTTCATCTTGCCACCCAGGGTAAGTGCTGTGCCGCCCTCCGGTAAATCACAGGTACATAATCGATTTTGGCAAATAGAGTATTTAAAATTCAAGTCACCTTCTAATTTTCCATCATTGCATTTGCGTTCCGCCTTGAAGTCGATGCAACTTTCACTGCAGTTGGCGTTGGCTTTACTGTACAAAAAGGCGCTTTCCCCATGACGGATAAGATTATTTTCTATTGTGCATGATTTGCATTCTAACATACTACAGGTAAAGAATTTCCCTTCGATACCAGGGCTGAGTTTTCCGTTATTGCAAGACACTTCAGAAGTTTGTTCTTCACATTTTCGGCCACAGCTGACTTCGGGCGATCCATATACTGTAATTTTGGTTCCGTGTTTAATGACTCCTAGCGGGGTCGAACAAGGACACTGATCTTCTGAGCATTGTTTTTCATAAAGAGAAGCCTTATTGGCGGTGTTGCCTTCTTGCGGAGCCGATACATATTCTGAACAAGAATTTAAAATGAGAAACGAAAATAAAATGAATAGCATTTTTATCGCTATTGATTTCCGCAAAATAAATGAAGTCGATAGTCCTGTGCTCATTTAATAGTTCTCGTTCTGATAAGGATATTTTACTTCAACCCAGTTACTATTGGCATCAGATTCTAAGTGCAAAATCATTTTTCCATCTTGGAAAAATCTAAGGGTTAACGGCAAGTTTCGCATAATCGTGGATTCGGACGGCAATGATGACTTTCCAGCAGGGTTGTATCCATTGACCCAATAGCCGGCCTTTGCGTAGGCCACTTTGGCGATGTATTTAGATCTTTCCTTTACTGTCGCTGCATTCAGTTTGTGTTCGTAAAGTGCGCCGCATCCGCCGTTAGAGTTGAAATCTAAAGTCTGGTACCCCATTTCCACATCATAGGCAGAATAAGGGGTTTCAAATTTTTTGGTTTCGCGCAAAAGCGATTTTACGTGGTAAGTTTCGTACAGATATTTTCCAACCGGATTTGTAATATCATAGCTATAGCCAATCAGATCAGTTGAAAATGGCGCACCCATATCGTATGCATCCCAATCCCCGCCAATGGTAAATATTGAACTGGCTGCCCTAACTTGATTGTAGGCTGATTTATCGGCAACCACCTGCGGGCCTAATTTGATCGACGTTTCTATGTTTCCATCGTAATATTTCAACGGTAGGTTGGTGGATATTTGCTTATATTTTTGCAAATCAATCGCGGCTTCCACAGCTTGAGAAATTTTTCTTTCGGTATTTTCGATTCTAGCTTGGGTCTCAAAGTCGTAAGTGGAGGTTCGGTTATTCGCTTCAGTTGACCACTTCATGTTTGAATCGAAACTCCTCTTTTTGAAAACCTCACTAAGCATATTTATGGTATTAGGAGAAAGTTGATCGTATTTGTTCCTATAAGTCGAGTTATTGGCATAGGTGACCGAATCCATTGCGCTGTCTAAATTGTAAGTAGTCATATCAGCTTTTGCAACATCCACTAATACGTCGTTGTTTTCAATGGCGGTTAGGTAGGCATCAAACGAGCTATATTCATTGACCGATTGGTTTTTCAAGCGAATGGTCAAGCTGGTCACCTGAGTTGTGTAAGATTTAGAAAAGTTCGGATTATAAACATGGCCCGCACATCCCAAACCGTTGCAGAAGTCTCCGGTATTTAAATCGGGACGTTGTCCTGCGACCGCTTTGTTAAGGCGTGGATTGTTTCCAAAGATGCTGGCCAAAAACGCACTGTAATTGGTGCTGATTTCGACTTCGACTGGCGCCGGTGAAGTGGAGCATATCTTTCCGTCGAATTTATAATCGTCGCCAGAACGGTCGATGGAAATTGAATTTGAAACTGACTTTTGAAAATTGACCTTAGGAAAGTAAAAATTGGCCCGGCCAGAATCATCTTTCAAAATAGATTTCTGCGATTTGTAACTGGCCAGAACTTGAAAGTCCAAGTCCGCCATATTATTTTTACTGATCATCCAATTTGGAATCACAAATTCGAATCCATGTGCGGCTGTAAGTGTATTGCATGCCAAAACACTTTGTGGATTGGATTCCAAACCCGCTAAAAATGAAGTACTGGCAGAATTCCGAATGACTTCAATTCCGCTGGCCATTCCTGGTTTTGCGTAAGGTCGTTGCGATAAGGATAGATAGTTATCAAACGCCCCTGGAGAACCCTCCGCCGGTGTATGTATAACCATTAATCCATAGTTGTAAGAGTAGTAACTGCTGTAAGGTTGTCCGGTTGAGTTTTGCAATCCTATCGTAACCGCAGCATTGGACCCTTTATAGCATGTCCAACCTTGCACATAGGTGTATTGCATGTCAGTTCGAATATTCGTTACACGACCCAAAATTGTAGAAGCGTCGGTGCTGGCATCAATGTTTCTGACATTTACTAAACGGCTAGCATCAATCCCGTGGTTTGCTAAATAGGCAATTGGTTTTCCTGTTGAATCATAAACCGAAGGAATTGGATAGTGGACTGCGACCATTAAATTTAGGGCGTAATTGGGGTCCTTTTTATCAGGCATCATCGGAACCAAATCATTTCGGGTAAACCGAAACGAATAACTACCGGAAGTTCCAGTCAGGGGAACATCTTGAATCAAACAGCCTGCTGCCGTTCCTGCACAAGTGGAATCATACACTCCAAGTCTTGCGCCTGGATGAACGCTAGTTAGGTTCCAGTTAACCGTAACGGTAATTACTGGTGTTGGTCCGGAATTGTCTATGTTGGTGTAAGTGGTAATGGCACTTGTGTCCGGATTGCTCCCCGTGATTTTTACTAATGAATTTGCAAGAGCATTAAAATCTAAATAGCGACCATCTTTGACAGCCGTGTATAAGTTCCCATTCGTGCTGGTGCCAAACTTGATCAAGATCGTTTCTAAATATTGTGGATCGTAAATGATTTTATTGGTTTTTAGATATCCAATAATTAGGGCCATTGCCGATGTAACAATCGGTGCTGAAAAAGAAGT
>JAYVAZ010000498.1:0-3202 GCA_043750675.1 Pseudobdellovibrionaceae bacterium
GATGCAGCCATTGTCCAATATAAAAAGTCTTTAGATTATGCCTATGGAGACAACAAACTCCGAGTTGCTGCTTCGTTAGCAAAACTTCTTATCGACGCAAAAAAAACCGACGAAGCAAGAAGCCTACTAACTTCCGTAATTCAGGACACGACCTTGCCTGAAGATAAAGAGATTCGTACCCATTTGTACTATAATAAGTTAGTTAAAATGAATGAGTCGTTAAAAAAATAGGCTAATGAATCGGATAGACTTTAACTTCGGATTCTAGCCAAGTATAAGTAATTCCAGTTCCAAACGACCAATTATTTCTAGCGCGAAACAAGGGCGACTGATTATTCGCAGAACCGGAAAAATCGTAAAAACTTAATCCTAGAAAAAGGTAGATATTTTTTTTCGCTTCGAAAGCAAAGGCGCCGGAGATATCAGTGCTGCTATACCCAGATTTGGCGTCGTATTCTTTCCTTTTAGGGGTTTCAAAATCTTTTTTAACTTCGAAGAAATAACTGTTTGCACGAACGTCATACCAGTTAAATGTTAACGTACCATAAAAGGAAAAAGATTCCCAAATGAGATGATTCCGCTGGTAAAACAATCCCGGAGCAACCGTATACCCGGTCTCCCCTGACTTTCTAAAGTCCGTTCTAAACATCTGTCGATACGGCAAATAAAAATAAAAAACTTCATCGCCGGGTCTATTAATAAGATAATAATTTAATTTGGGACCCAGTTCCAAGACCCAATCCAAGTTCGGCATCCCCTGGCGGGCATCATTATTTTTAGATTCGACGGGAAAGGACCCTCCACCACTGACACTCAATTCGAAATTTTCGGTATTAAAAAAAAGGGCCTTGGTGCCTTCTTCAC
Source organism: Pseudobdellovibrionaceae bacterium (assembly GCA_043750675.1). Taxonomy (GTDB): domain Bacteria; phylum Bdellovibrionota; class Bdellovibrionia; order Bdellovibrionales; family Bdellovibrionaceae; genus JAYSSX01. The sequence goes on from JAYVAZ010000498.1 coordinate 865, forward strand.
GATTAGACTTTAGAATATCTCCACGATAAGTAATCGTTGGAAAGGCTAACCATTGAAAATGTTTTTGGTTACTAGCGGGATAATCCACCGCTGCTGCGGCACCAGCAAAAATGCCAAACTCGTACAACGGTTTACCCTCCGGTAAAACAACGGTGCCTAGAAGTAATTGCGGAAGAAATAAAATGACAAGAACGATCAGCGACGAACTATTTACGCTCATTAGATTCTTTAAGCCGTTTCGATAAAGACTGAACCAATGCTTTCGACCATGCCGGTTTCGAAAACAAAATGGTATCGAAGGATCCAAATGGGATTTCAATTAATTCACACTCTGACTTTGCGACAACAGTTGCCGAACGTGGTTGACCATTAATATGCGCCATCTCGCCGACAAATTCGCCCAAACCAATCACACTTAACAGCTTCTTCTCTGTGTCAGAGATTTGAAATACATTGAGTTCGCCTTTGCGAACAATGTACGCCATTTCGCCTTTTTCGCCTTGAGAAAATAAAATTTCATTTTTATTTATAAAACGTAAATGGTACTCGGTATCTTCAATTTGCGCTAAACGATTTAACGCACGCACCGTGCAACGAACCAAAGCTTCTTCGCGATCAAACTGATGTAAAAATTGAACTTTTCCTGTAACTACTTCATCAGCAAAATGCGTGGTATCCGGAATTGACGAAACGATAATGATTGAAAAATCTTGCACTCTTTTATCTAATAACAATTGTTGAGTTAATTCGATCCCATTTACTTTTGGCAAATCGATATCAACAAGCAAAACATGCGGCGCCTGATTTTGAATTTTGAACTGACAATCGCCACCATCGGTAGCATGATAAACGGTACTTAAACTAAAATGTTTTTTAATGGCCGTTGTGAAAAATTCTACGCGTTGAAGATTCTGGGAAGCAATTAAAAATATAATTTTTTCTTCTAAATTTGGACGGTTCATAAATCAAGAATATCAATACCTTAAATTCGGATCAACGTATTTGTGTTTAACGTATAATAACTGATCTAGACCAACCATAGCATCTTGTTTTGCTTCTTCCGAAAGCAGCTTCATTTCATTAAACGCATGAATTGAATTTTCAAAGTGATTGTATGCAGTCGGTTTTCCCATTTGAAACTCTACCAAAGCAATATATCCGTGCGCCAAAATTAAACTAAAGTCTGCTTCTGCGTTAAGATCTGTCGTTTTTCCGACCTCCCGAGAAAACTTCTCGGCATGATCCAAACTTAGTTCAAAGGACTCCATCGCTTTTTGTTTTTGATTTAGAAAAAAGTGATGCACACCCTTTGCCCAAAAAGCCATACTGAATGGCATGGGGCCTTTCCTTAGTTCTGCCCGCAGCATGAGGGCCTTCTCGGCATATACTAATCCTTTTTCAAAGTGGATGTTTCCGCGATTAAACTTGTCATTCCAACAATCAGCCAGATTCGCCGACATGTTATAGCAAAGGATATTAACCTGATCTTTAAACAGATTCCGATCTTCTTCCTGAGACAAGGACAACGACGACTTCATTCCGTCGCTAATGGCCATATCCCCTAGTTCAATCAATAAATTTAGATTTTTACCGTACCAGTCCCTAAAATTTAGAGTCTGTATTGCGAATCGAAAAAGCTGATTTCTTTCAAAGGGATCGTCATAGGTATTAATAAAACTTTTTAATTCGGCTAGGGAATGATTTTCGGCTAATTCTTTGATCATGATCCAATGCGGTTCATGATCAAAAGTTGAAATACTCGTCATTCCTTCATCAGATCAAAAACACTTTTGCCATGTCAATTTTAAATCTTGGCGGATAGCCGCATCGGCTGAATCTACATTTAATGACGACTGTGGTTTAGTTAAAAAACCTAATAAATTTCTAACACCAATTCGTGAATGAATCCGGATTTTATAGATTCTATTCACTGTTAAATTTGTACTGGCTTTCATACAGGCCAGCTTATCATTTAAAGAACTGACCTTTACTTCTTGGCTAAATAGACCCAGTTTAGGGCCATTTAACGTTAATATATCAACCCCTAGATTACCTAAGTCAGTGCTATCAATTTTAATAATATGATAAGCCACATGGCCTTGCGGAAGATTTGCGAAACCCTGGTAAATCAGAGATTCAATTTTTGGTGCCCAGGCCGGAGCTACTTCTAAGGAAACAATTATGTCACAACCTTTTTCTAAAGCCCGGTTGCCCGAATTTTCGGTGCCCTTGCCGATATCAACACTGTATCGATCAAACAGGATACTTATTTCACGTAAGTCTGGCGAAAGAAAAGCATTCGCGGACTGAGCCTTACAGGCGCTGCCGTCAATTTGAA
>JAYVAZ010000499.1:0-4083 GCA_043750675.1 Pseudobdellovibrionaceae bacterium
CCCCACAATACTGCGCGCCAGCGTCGCACAACAGGCTGTCGTCAGCATTACACATAAGGAACCTACCCAAGCCGACAAAATTCCGGCCTTTTCAGGGAGTCGGGAGGGAAAATTGCTTAAAAAATCAAAGGTTAAGCGCGGAATACCGGTTCTGGCCAAATCGACAATCAACAAAAGCAAAGTAAACAGCGAAAAGGCCAGGAATAAAATTCCCAACATCCCAAATACCAAGTCTTTCATTTTTTTAGATTTAATAATTTTCTTTTGATCAAAGGGGGTCATATGATTTCCCTAAATCGTTTTCGCAAAATAAATCCAATAATATTAAAAAATAATGTCATAATAAATAATGTCAAACCGGCAACGTAAATCGATTGATAGCCAATGGAACCATGCGGAAGGTCTCCCATGCTAACTTGCACAATAAATGCAGTGATAGTGGCCGAGGGCTCTAAGGGGTTTATAGTTAAATTTGGTTGCATCCCGGCCGCGATGGCCACAACCATAGTTTCACCTAAGGCACGTGAAATCCCCAAGATATAGGCAGAACTAATTCCGGAAAATGCGGCAGGGTAAACAACCCGAAAGGCGGTTTGCAGTCGCGATGCCCCTAAGGCATACGAACCTTCACGCAAATAAGAAGGCACGGATTTCATCGCGTCTTCGGCAAGACTACTGATGTAGGGAACAATCATGATTCCTATCACTAGTCCGGCACTCAAGACATTGAAGCCCGACATATCAGGAAAAATCTTTTGTAAAAGAGGCGTTACAAAGACCAATGCAAAATAGCCATAAACCACGGTAGGTACAGCGGCTAGAAGTTCTAAAATAGGTTTTACAATTTCTCTAGTGCGGGATGTGACGTATTCACTTAAAAATGAAGCGATGACCGTTCCCATTGGAATCGCCACTAAAAGTGCGATGAAAGTAACTAATAAAGTTCCACCAACCAATGGCAATATTCCGTAGCGGGCTTCTGAAAACAGAGGTGTCCAAACCGTGCCCGTAATAAATTCCTTCACCGAAACGACTTCAAAAAAAGGCAAACTTTCTTTGACTAAAATATAAATGATTCCGACGGTGACTAAAACCGAGGTTGCTGCACATAGAAACAAGATAGCTTCGATTACTAACTCTTTTAAACGACGAATCCGCCGAACAGGATGATCAGCGGATGTAAATTTTTGTAGATGAGTTTTTTGCGTAGCTTGTTCCAATTCGAAACGAGACTACAACTTGCCTTCGCGTTTTAGCAAGTCTTCAATTTTTAATCCAACTTCAGAATGGCCGCCAAACATGGTTCCCAATTTTCCTTTAGCTAGATGTTCAATGCCCATATCGTAGGCTTTAGTTGGTAATGCAATATACTTAACTTCCGGAACAAGTTTCGCGGCATTTTTTAGGTAGTATTGAGCAAAGCTCATAACTTCAGTGCGTTTACTAGAGGCTTCGTTTACATAAATAAAAATCGGGCGAGACAAAGGGTAATAATCACCAGACTCTACGGTCGCTTTGTTAGGCAACACAGCAACTGATTTTTTAGGAGATTTTTCGCCGCCAATAATTCCTAGAACTTTCAATTTGGCCTTGTTTTCTTCGTAATAAGACAAAGGTAAATATCCTAGCGCCGATTTATCATTAGCAATTCCAGTTACCAAAGTGTTGTCATCTTCACTTGCCGTGTAATCACCACGGCTGGCCTTGGCTTTGCCAACGATAGCTTCAGTAAAGTAATCAAAAGTTCCAGAGTCAGAACCTGCCCCATAAAGTTTGATCGGAAGATCAGGCCATTTAGGATTTACTTGTTTCCAAGTCATCACTTTACCTTGGGCCTCTGGTTCCCAAATTTTCTTTAGATCATCAACTGTGATTTCTTTAACCCAGTCATTTTTGGGATTAACTACAACAACAGTAGCATCATAACCAATCGGTAATTCGAAGTATTTAATGTTAGCTGCTTTGCAAGTTTCCATTTCAGAAGTTTGGATAGGACGAGAAGCATTTTGAACGTCGGTTTCGCCGCGGCAAAACTTTTTAAAACCACCACCGGTACCAGAGATACCAACAGTTACTTTTACTTTCCCTTTTTGCTGGCCTTGGAATTCTTCCGAAACAGCCTCGGTGATTGGAAATACCGTACTAGAACCATCGATTTTGATCATACCAGGCTGAGTTTTAGCGGCTTCAGTTTCGGCTTTGGCAGAAGTCGCCAACAACAACATACCCAATACAAACGCAATGAGGCTGCTGATTAGTAATTCCATTTGGAATACTTCAGATAAGGTACTTACGATCTTCTTCATTTAGGCTCCTGTGTAGGGGGGATTATTTTGTGGTCTTTAATAATGGAAATAACACAATTAAGGAAGAAGTATTGTCAGGATTTGTTTAGTTCTTTGGTGCGGTTTAGCTGCGACAAAAAGATATGACCTAACTTATTTAATTTACTAATAAAAACAGAAGAATTACAGTCACTGTATGAGTTCAATTTGGTTATTTTTATGTACATCATTGATCTGGGGATCTACCTGGATAGTAATAACCGCCCAATTAGGTAGCATTCCGCCGGAAATATCAGTGATGTATCGTTTCTGGTTTGCGGCCGTTATTGCTTTTCTCTGGCTTTTTTACAAAAAAGAAACCTTTCGGTTTTCCAAAAAGCAGCATTTATTTTTTTTATTGGCAGGCCTAGGGCAGTTTTCCACCAATTACATATTTATTTACTATTCTGAATCACTGATTAACTCGGGTTTAGTTGCTATCACATTTACCCTACTTATTTTCCTTAATATTTTAGGCAAACGATTTATTTTTAAAGAACGGATTTCAACTCGGGTCATCTTGGGCGGTACATTAGGCGGTTTGGGTGTGATGTTTATTTTTTCAAATGAACTTTTTTTTATCGAACATCATGATCAACTATTGTTAGGTTTTGTGTTGGGCATTTTAGGTTCTTGCGCGGCTTCCTGCGGTAACTTAGTTTCGTATCGAAACAGTAAACTTAATTTGCCTGTCATTTCATCCAACGCCTGGGGAATGTTTTATGGCGCCATCGCCACGACGATCTTTTGTCTTTTTAATAATAAAACCGTGTTTTATTCGTTCGACACAAAATATTTTTTCGCACTATTTTATTTGGCCTTGTTTGGCACTGTCATCGCGTTTCAAACTTATATTACATTGTTAGGTAGGATAGGTCCGGAAAAAGCCTCGTATACTTCAGTGATAACTCCAGTTATTGCAGTCCTTTTGTCTGTATTTTTTGAGAAGTTTAATTTTAATTTATTAACATTGGTTGGCGTAGCTTTGTGTTTAGGTGGAAATTTGTTAGTCTTAAAAAAAGCGAGGGCCAATGGCACAAGTTGAATATTTGCATGGTTTTGATTTAAAAGAACAAAAAAGACTGATTCATCAAGCCGAATTTCTTGAGCCTTACGTTTATGCTGGCATCGATCTGGAATTTAGAAAAAATCTTCTGGAGGTAGGCTGTGGAGTTGGAGCACAAAGTAAAATTTTATTACGACGATTCCCGCATCTAAAAATTGATGCTATTGATTATTCAGCCAAACAACTGTCTATGGCAAAAATGCATTTGGACGATGAACTAAAAGCTAAACGAATTCGCCTTTACCAGCAAGATGCGCAAAAATTATCGATGCCGGGTAAAGGCAAATATGATTCGGCGTTTTTGTGTTGGTTTTTAGAGCATGTTCCTGATCCGGTGAAAGTGTTAACCAAAGTAAGATCGCATTTAAAAAAAGGCTCGAAGATTTATTGCAGTGAAGTTTTTAATCAGACTTTCTTTTTGGATCCTTATTCACCCGCCTATTTGAAATATTGGTTTGAATTTAATGATCTTCAGTGGACCATTAAAGGCCATCCTTTTGTTGGTGCTCAATTGGGTAATTTATTACTAAAAGCTGGTTTCAGCGATATCCAATTGGAATTTAGACCTTTTCACTTTGACAATCGCGATCCCGAAAAACGGAAAGCTTTTATAGAGCATTTTTTTAATATCGCCTTAAGCGCCGAAAAGTCATTATTGCTTAATAAACGTATTACGAAAAAATTAGTTAAAGA
>JAYVAZ010000500.1:0-5544 GCA_043750675.1 Pseudobdellovibrionaceae bacterium
GCGATGGCCCCCAATCCGGAACTGAAAATCAGAAGAATTGGTGCGCCCGAAAAGTCTGTCATTTTCAGGAAGGGTTGGACTGACTGTTGAAACTGTTAACGAAAAAATATTATAGGCCAAATTAGCAAATACTTTCCCGCGATTCGAAGGATGGTAACTGATATCTTTACCTAGTTCGTCTTGATCACTAATTTTCATTTGATAGGAAGGCGAGCTGACTCCCCACTTTACGGTCAAGGAACCACGGGCTTCTTCTTCCCAGTTTTGTGCATTCGCAATCACAGAAAAAAACAATATAAAAAGAATTAGGGAGTTCGCCAACATCTAACTACCCAAACGAGAAACGCCAATGATACCTTTGATTTTTTGTAACTCAAAGATAACTTGGGTCAATTGGACAGTGCTTTTTACGTTTACATCAAAAACCGCAACCGCTTTTAGATCTCGAGTCGTACGGACTGACGCGTTCTGAATATTAATTCCCTGAACTGCAAAAGCTTCACTCATCGACTTTAGCAGACCGGGCATATCTTGCGATACGACTTGGATTTTTACACTGCGCTCTTGCCCGTCCGAAGCCGACGTCGCAGACCAGGCCACATCTACTTTACGTAACTGATCTAATTCAAAGGCTTTACTGCAATCGGATTTATGAACTGTTATTCCCCGACCGCGAGTAATAAATCCCACGATGGGATCGCCAGGAATCGGATGACAGCATTTTCCGTAATGGACTAAAACGTCGTCCATTCCACTAACACTTACTAACGAACCCGATTTTCTAAATTTTTGTTTGGCGGCCTTCAGCACGGATTGCATAAAACTAGGGTGTTCAGCTTGGGCATCTTCTTTTGGTTCTGTGCGAATCAACTGCGAAGCCAATTTTTCTAACACAATTCTGGGCTCTAAGCGGCCATAACCAACTCGGACAAAAACTTCATCCTCTTCGTGTAAACCAAAATCCTTAAGAAATTTTTCAAAGGTTTCACCTTTCAAATAGCGTGAACTTGCCGCTCCAAATTTCCGAAATTCTTTTTCAATTAACTCTTTCCCTAAACTTAACGAACGTCGGCGCTGCTCTTCTTTTACGAAGGCCCGAATTTTTGTTTTGGCTTTGTTAGTGACGCAAAATTTTAACCAGTCCTTAGACGGCATTTGAGTTTTGGAAGTGATAATTTCAATGGTATCACCGTTTTGCAAAATATATTTAATTGGAACCATTTTTCCGTTTACTCGCGCACCGGTGCAATGTGTGCCGACGTCGGTATGTACTGAATACGCGAAATCAATAGGTGTAGCGCCTTCGGGAAATTCACGCACATCCCCTTTCGGAGTGAATACATAAATTTCCGATTCGAACAAATCGGTTTTTACCGTATCTAAAAATTCTTCCGAATTTCCCATCTGCTGATGCAAGGAAACCAATTCTTTTAACCAATCAAACTTGCTAACGGTTTCATGGGCAACATGCCCCTTTTCTTTGTAGCGCCAGTGAGCCGCGATTCCACGTTCGGCAATTAAATGCATTTCTTGCGTACGAATCTGTATTTCAATTCGTTCCGCGCCTGGCCCGATTACCGTTGTATGTAGACTTTGATAGTTGTTGGCCTTAGGCATCGCAATGAAATCTTTAAAACGCCCCGGAATCGGCTTCCACAAAGAATGGATCACTCCTAAAACTTCATAACATTGTGGCAAAGTGGAAACAATTACTCGAAAGGCCAAAACGTCGTAGACTTGCTCGTAATCAATATTACGTGAACTCATCTTGCGGTAAATGGACCATAAATGTTTTGATCTTCCCTGAATTTCAAACTGCTTAAATGACGATTTTTTTAATTCAGACGAAACCAACCGTTGAACTTCATCAATATAATTCTGCTGTAATTTTTCCTTTAAAGCGACTTTCTGTTTTAGTTCATAAAACATATCCGGACGCAGATAACGAAAACTTAAATCTTCCAATTCAATTTTTAACGAACTGATACCCATACGGCCGGCCAAGGGGCAATATATTTCCAAAGTTTCCTGCGCAATACGAGCTTGTTTTTCATAGGGCATGTGATGCAAAGTGCGCATGTTATGTAAACGATCGGCTAATTTTACTAGAATCACCCTAACGTCTTTGCCCATTGCCACGATCATTTTGCGAATGTTTTCACCTTGGGCTTCGGTGCTGGTTTTAAATTGCATTTTTGAAATCTTGGTAACGCCATCAACTAACATGCTAACGGTTTCACCGAATTCTTTTTTAATTTGTTCTACAGTTACAACAGTGTCTTCAACCGTATCATGCAGTAATCCGGTTACTACGGACTCCAAATCTAATCTTAGATCTGCCAGAATTCCGGCTACGGAAAGAGGATGCGAAATGTAGGGTTCACCACTACGACGAATTTGGCCCTCGTGCGCACGTTCAGAAAAATCATAGGCCTTCTCGACAAACTTTAAGTCTGCGGTTGGATGGTACGATGCAATTTTTTTGATTAACTCATCAACGGTCTTTAATGGTTTATCACTTAGCCTTTCACCGGCCGCAAAATCTGACATAGATCTCCATACTACCAAAAGTGAAAATGACTGCCTATCTCTAGCTGCATAGGACAGCGCTTTTAGGCGTTAGTATTGAAGAGTATTAAGAATGAACTTATTTGTTATTTATTTAGATCTTTAACGATCTGATCTTCGGGAGCTCCGCGAGCTGGATCATGTTCAAAACCCACGTTACCCATAGCGACTTCACGTAAAGAACCCACTACAAACTTATTGCCCTTAGTCGCCACTGTCATCTCGGCTCCTTTCATCAATTGCTTTGTTCTTTTAGCAACCAACAAAACCAATGCGAAACGATTAGGGACTTTATCTAGACAATCTTCAACTGTAACTCGAGCCATGTATCCTCCGGGAGAATACTAGGTTTTAAATCTAAGATATTAATTTTTCAACTATTTTTTTGAATTCTTCATAGGACTTGTCAAACTTATCATTAACGATTTGGTGATCGAACTGGCCAGCCAATTCTATTTCCTTCACAGCGTTACTCATTCTTACTTCCAGATCAGCAGGAGTCTTTCCATCACGCTTAACTATTCTACGACGCAGCTCATCAATACTAGGAGGCAGGATGAAAAAAGTAACGGCATCTGGGTATTTACGTCGGAAAGTAGAAGCACCTTGGACATCGACGTCCATAATCACGCAAAGGCCCTTTTTCCAGGCTCCCTCTAGTTGTTCTAGGGAAGTCCCATATAAATTATTATGAACGTTTGCCCATTCCACAAAAAAGCCGGCATCGACTTTGTTTTGGAATTCTTCTGGGGTAATAAAAAAGTAAGGTTTACCTTCGGTCTCACCGGCTCGCATAGTTCGGGTGGTATAAGTAATGGTGTCAAATAATCGATTATCTTCCTGGGAAATGCGCTCGACAAAACTGCTTTTGCCCGCACCAGACGGGGCAGCAACAATGATCATTCTTGTTTTTAGTTTATGACCCGTTTTCTGCGACCCACTTGCATCCATTACTCAACGTTCTGCACCTGTTCGCGCAGCCTTTCTATGATAGTTTTGGCTTCTACGACAATTTCTGTCAATTTAGTCAAATTGGCTTTTGAACCTATGGTATTTACCTCACGTAAAAGCTCTTGAGTATAAAAATCTAACTTTTTACCGATTGGCTCGTCGAGCTGTATCAATTTTTTGTAATTATCTACATGCTCCCCTAATCTTTGAATTTCTTCATTAATATCGGAACGATCTAAGAAAATAATAATTTCTTGGTTCAAGCGTTGCGGGTCCATTTCTACGCCATCTAATTTTGTTTTCAAACGTGCCTCAAATTTTTGTTTAAAAGCAGAATTCGCCTGCTCACGGAACTCTTGCATTAGCAAAACCTTCGCGGCCAAATCACCCAAAAGTTTTTCAAACTCTTTGGTTAAACTAGCGCCTTCTCTTTGCTTTTCTTTGTTACAGGCCAGGCAGGATTTTGCCAATTGCTTAAGCATGTCTTTGCTTTCGTCTTTGGTGACTTCGGTTAGGTTTTTCACCTGTACCACTTCCGGATGTTTCAGAATTTGCTCGGCTATAACCTTCTTATCTACTTTAAGTTGCGAGCCTATTTTCCCGTAAGCGGTCTGTAATTTTTTAGCTAAGTCTAAATCAATATATATTTGTTTTTGCGTGCTGAGACCGCTAACAATTCGCGAAACATAAATATCCACGGTGCCGCGATCGATATGTTTCTGCACTACTTTTTTAATTTCATTCTCTAAAAAAGAATACTCTTTTGGCGTATGAATTCGGCAGTCAAAAAAACGCCCGTTCACCGCGCGAACACTGATATCTAATTGAATACCTTTTGCTTGGAAACTCGTGTTTCCATAACCAGTCATGCTTTTCATTTATCTATCATGAGTAATAGTCGAAACTCAGTCAATCAAGCCTTAAATAAGGGCTTGATTTAGGTCGTGCCCAGTCATTGTTGCAGCGTTATACCACTTGATCTCCTGATCCCGCCGGAACCAGGTTCTTTGTTTCTTCGCCAACTGCGCTGTACTTTGGGAAATCAGTTTTTTAAGATCGCTTAAATTTGCAACATTCTCGACTTTTCCACTGATGATAAAGTCTTTGGCTTCCCGATAACCAACGCTATTCAGTGGTGCCCAGTTAACAAAACCCTCCTCGATCCGACTGCGCACTTCATCCAACAGTCCGGCGGCAAGCATTTTTTCGGTACGTAGTTGAATCCGCTGAAGTAGATTTTCCTTTTCATAAAATAATCCCCATTTTCTTAAGGGAAATGGAAACGGCTGCCGCTGCGCTTCGAACTCTTGCACCACCTGCGAAACGGATTTGCCATGGGTACGCATCATCTCTACGGCGCGTGCGATACGATAGTGATCATTCTTAGAAATTTTTTGCGCGGCTAACGGATCTTTTTTCACCAATTCAGCGTACAGCAACTCAGCACCGGCTGCGGTTTCCAGCTGACTTTCCAATTCGGTGATCAGGGTTTGATTGACGGCGGAAACTGGGTACATTCCTTTTTCAATCGACTGAAAGTAAAATCCCGTACCGCCAACTACAAATATATAATCGTAAACCGCTTTAACTTTATCCAAACAGTCGAAAAAATTTCGACGATACTCGCCGGCCGTTAAATCTTTCCCTTTTTTGACATAATTATATAAGAAATGATCGACGTTCTTTTTTTCTTCTTCGCTAGGCGCTGCCGAACCAATAACCAAACTTTCATAAGTCTGTATACTATCGCAATTTACGATAGCACTTCTTTGATTCTGATTACTTAATTCAAGGCAAAGCTCATATATTTTCTGCGACTTTCCCGAGGCGGTAGTACCTACCACAAAAACAACTTTCATAAGTTCTTTCTATAAAAGGCGACCAAAATCTTTTTCTAATTGGTATTGACTTAATTTAATCGAAACCGGTCGTCCATGCGGACAAAACGAACTGAGGGGAAATTGATCCATAGATTTCAGCAATGCCACCATCTCGGCAAAACTTAGGGACTGTCCAGCCCGGATC
>JAYVAZ010000501.1:0-1862 GCA_043750675.1 Pseudobdellovibrionaceae bacterium
CTTATGAGCTGCCCCGCGAACAACCGCAACCCGAGTTTTAGGAGTAATGTCTGCCCCTAGTCGGGTTAATTCTTGAACGTGCATAAACCTATTTTCAAAAACAGATTCAGTGATAACGCTGGTGCCTTCTGAACAGGCCATCAAAGCCATGTATTGCGCCTGCAAATCCGTCGGAAACAATGGATAAGGATTCGTAGTAATGTCAGCAGCTCCCCAACTTTTCAGCTTGTGGACGGTAACACTATTTTTTTCCTTTGTGATTTTGAAACCGCAATCTTGCATTTTTGAAATTAAGGATTCAATCCAATCTGGATTAATTCTATTTACGGTTACTTCGCCGCCTGTAATGCCACCGGCAATTAATAAAGTTCCGGCTTCGATTCGATCAGACATCACTTCATGTTCAGCAGCATGTAGTTTCGAAACGCCTTCGATTCTAATTACACTAGTTCCAGCGCCGGTGATTTTTGCACCCATTTTAATTAGATAATTCGCCAGATCTATAATTTCTGGTTCTTTAGCCGCGTTTTCTAGAACCGTAGTTCCTTCCGCCAAAGTCGCAGCCATCATGACGTTTTCGGTTCCAACAACAGTGCTGGTTTCAAATAAAAAATTTGCCCCTATTAGTTTTTTTGCCTTCGCGCGAACATAACCGGCTTCTAGTTCAATCGTTGCGCCTAACGCCTTCATTCCATCTAAATGTAAATCAATAGGTCGTGTCCAAATGGCACATCCGCCCGGCAAAGAAACTACCGCTTCACCGTATTTGGCCAACAAGGGGCCTAAACAAAGTATACTTGCACGCATTTTTCTTACCAAATCGTAATGGGCTTCGATTGAGTTAGCTTTTTTAACATTGACGATAAATTTGGATCCATCAAATCCAGCTTCGCTTCCCAAAGATTGCAATAGATCCGAAGTAGATTCGATATCTTTTAATTTTGGAATATTACTGAATACGTGTTTTCCTTCGGCTAATAAAGAAGCGAATAGTAATTTAAGGGCAGAATTTTTAGCTCCACTAACGTTCACGGTTCCGTTTAATTGATGCCCGCCATTAACGACTATCTTGTCCATGATGTACCCCTATAATATGCCGATTAAAATCTGAATAATCTTTTATAATGTTTAAATTTTCAAAGCAGTTCATCGCTTGAAAATGGGAAAACATTGATTCGCTGTGATTGTAACCCATCTCAAAACCTACGATTATCGGTTTGTCTGTTTTTTTAATATTTTTTTCGATCAACGTAGACCATTTTTTTAATTCGAAATCGCTGGCGCGACTGGAAAATAAAGCCACCGACGGTTCAAATTTTTTAACATTCTTTTCAATTAAGGCATCTTCAGTACCTATGTATGGGGGGTTTGAAACATAAATATCGGCGTCGATGATCTGATCGGTTTGATTCAGATCAGTTTCATTAAAAAAGCATCTTTCGACCAATCCCAAATCTTCGGCATTTGTTTTTGCCACGGCCAATGCAGCAGCTGAAATATCGTAAAAATAACAAACTGAATTTGGAATTTCTTTCAGAAGAGAAAGGCCAATACAGCCGGATCCACTGCCCAAATCTGCGATAATAATTTTATCTTGTTTTAATAAACTACTCTTTTTGATGACCTCTTCAACTAACAGTTCTGTTTCCGGGCGTGGAATCAACACGTCAGGGGTTACTTTAAATCGACTTTTATAAAAATCTTTGAAACCCAAAATATAGGCCACGGGCTCGCCCTGAGAACGTCTTTTAACCAAAGGGCGACATTTTTCTAATTCTTCCTCTGTCATGGGCTGATCAAATTTTATATAAAGTTGAATTTTTTCGACTTGTAAAGCAGCAGCAATCAACATTTCAGCATCA
>JAYVAZ010000502.1:0-6461 GCA_043750675.1 Pseudobdellovibrionaceae bacterium
AAAAAGAAAACGGCTACTAAAACCACTTAATTGGCTCTAAGGCGGGAAACTCTGCCTCCTAGCCTAAAGAAAAACTTGAGCAAACCGATATAAAGACTAGCTAGGGGTTTTTTATGAAATTCTGGAAAGTTTTAAAAGTTTGCCTTGTTTTATCTGCGCTTTTCCCAAGTTTCGCGTTTTCTCAAAACGAGACACCTACCGAAGAAAAAAAAGAACTCCCGACTTACGTTATTTGCAAAAATAAAGATGTGGTACGTACTATTCGTGTCGAGAAGTCGTCTCAAGCTTGCAAAACGACATATACTAAAAATGGCGAAGACAAAATTGTTGGAAAATCAAAAACCGAAGATGTTTGTATTGAAGTTCTCACGAATATAAAGAAGAATTTAGAAGAGAGTAACTGGAAATGTAAAGACATCAGTGCTTCGCGAGTATCTAGCTCTATCTAGTGAGTTTTTAATGCCAGATGAATCAGAAAATTAATATTTCGCTACTACAGATGACCTCCGTCGATGATTTAAGTAAAAATCTTAATTCCATTTTGGACGCTGTTGCTATCGCCCAGAAAAATCAAAAAAATGATCTGATTTGTTTGCCTGAGAATTGCCTTTATATGCGAGTCAAAGAAGGCGAGAAGGTAAAGGGGATTTCGATTGATTCTACCGAAATCAAATCACTTTTTGAATTGTCAAAAGAACTAAATGTTTCGTTACATCTGGGATCATTACCTTTGCGGGAAGGCGAGAATATTTTTAATTCCAGCCTTTTGATTACGCCGCAGGGAACTAAAGTCAGTTATAAAAAAATTCACCTTTTTGATATTCAGATTACTGGTGAAAAAGCGGTTCGAGAGTCTGATGTTTTTAAGGCGGGTTTGAAGCCAGAGATTTTTGAGCAGGCGGGATGGAAGTTCGGCCAAAGTATTTGTTATGATCTCCGATTTGCCGAATTGTATAGCCACTATGCAAAAGAACAAGTCGACGTTATTTTGATTCCGTCGGCCTTTTTAGTAACAACGGGCCAAGCACACTGGGAAATTCTGCTGCGGGCTCGCGCAATTGAGAGTCAAAGTTATGTTTTGGCGGCGGCGCAAGCCGGAAAACACCATGGCATCAATGGCGGAGAACGAGCCACTTATGGTCACTCCTTGGTTATTGATCCCTGGGGACGCATCCTACACCGCGGAAGCGGTGATCAGTCTGAAGTTATTTCCTTTTCAATCAGCAAAGATTTGTTGCATCAAGTAAGAACGCAGATACCCATGTCTCAGCACCGAAAGCTTATTTAAATATTCATCGCTCTTGCAGAGCGAAATAAGTATCTCTACAAAGGTATTTTGAGTCATAATAGCCACTATGAAAATATTAGTAATCACTCTAGTACTTATTTTTGGAACGGCTTGGTCCTATGCTCAGGCTCCGGCATCTGTAACGCCTGCGACCAATGCTCCAGCGGTTGATAAGGATAGTTCTTCAGAAGTTTTGACTGAAGCCGAATTAAGATTTCGAATTAAAAATAGAATTTATCCTGGCGGTAAGGATGAAGAGTTCTTAAAAGTCCAATCGCAATTGATTGCACCAACTCGAAAAATGGCTCCTGTGACCGAGGCCCCTTCTGAACCGGAAGAGACTCAGGAAACAGATACTCAATCCACTGACTAAGGGAGATCCTTTTGGAAATTAATAGAGAAACGATGGAAGTGGACGTATTGATCGTGGGTGGTGGTTCGGCCGGTCTTTCTTGTGCTTTAAAAGTGCAGCAAATGATCGAAGCGCACAATCAAGCTATCGATTCAGGCGGAATGACTGGTGAAAAAATTCCAGATCAGATGATAGTGGTTTTGGAAAAAGCATCCGAAGTAGGCGCACACAGTATGTCAGGCGCAGTTTTAAAGCCAACCGCACTAGAAGAGTTATTTCCAAAGTATAAGGAAATGGATTTTCCTTTGGAATCTGAAGTGCTGGAAGACGAGTTTCATTTTCTAACGGATACCGGAAATATTAAGTCTCCCATTACACCTCCACCATTTCATAATAAGGGAAATCTGATTGTATCAATTGCAAAAGTAAATCGTTGGTTAGGTTCACAGTGTGAAGCTAAGGGCATTAATATTTTTCCTGGGTTTGCTGCCGTAGAAGCGTTGTATGAGGGTGATAAGATTACCGGCGTACGCACAGGTGATAAGGGCTTAGACAAGGCCGGACTTCCTAAAAGTAATTTTGAAGCCGGTATGATCTTGAAATCCAAGGTAACTATTTTCGCGGAGGGAACGCGCGGATCATTATTTAAACAGGTGGCGGCAAAACTAAATTTACGCGCCGGTAAAAATGAAGATGTGTATGAAGAGGGAGTGAAAGAAATCATTCAGATGCCTCCGGGAACCGTTAAGCCAGGTAAAGTCATACATACATTAGGATTCCCGTTAAAGAAAAGTATTGGCGGAACTTTTATTTATACTTTGCCGGGTGATAAAATTAGTATTGGTTTGGTCGTATATCTGGACTCTAAAGATCCTTATTTGGATCCACATAAAGAACTGCAAAAATTAAAAACTCATCCTTACATTGCCGATATGTTGAAAGGCGGGAGAGTCATCGCTTACGGGGGCAAAACTTTGCCCGCAGGTGGGTGGTACTCAATGCCTAAATTGTATGGTGATGGTTTTATGGTCTGTGGTGACTCAGCAAGTATGGTAGATGTTCAGAAGTTAAAAGGCATCCATATGGCCATGAAGTCTGGAATGTTGGCGGCAGAAGTCGCCTTCGCTGGTATTTTGAAAAATGATTTCTCTGTGGTAGTTACAAAGGCCTACGAAGAAAAAGTAAAAGGCAGCTTCATTAAGAAAGAACTTTATAGAGTCCGTAACTTCCACCAGACATTGTCAAAAGGTGTTGTCGCCTCTTTACCGTTTATTGGGCTACAAGAAATCACCGGCGGCCGAGGTTTGTTTGATCACATGAAAGCTCATTTAGATGCCGGCACAACCAAAACAGTGGAAGAAGTTTGGGGCAGCCTAAACGTCAACCCTCCGGCTGAATTGCCAAAGCCTGATGGAGTGTTATTCTTCGATAAATTATCTAGCGTTTATCTAACCGGAACCATGCACGATGAAAACTCGCCTAACCATTTGATTTTAGGCAAAGCCGATACCTGCCGTTCTGAATGTGAACCAAAATACAAGTCGCCTTGTAATCATTTTTGCCCAGCTTCGGTCTATGAAATGGTCCCTGCCAAAGAACATCCTGGTCAGTATGATTTACAAATTAATTATACAAATTGTATTCATTGTAAGACTTGTGATATTAAGTGCCCATTCGAGAATATCACGTGGACAGTCCCTGAAGGGGGCGGTGGTCCAAAATATCAAGAGACGTAAAAAGATTTTTTCTTTTTTGAAGCTCTTGAGAGAAGGGTTTCAAAATGGCAGAATTTTTCGCAACAACCGCGTACGGATTATCAGAGGCACTTGAAAAAGAATTAAAAGAGCTGGGCTACAAAGTCTTGGAAAAGACTAACAGTGGTGTCTTTTTTGAATCTAATTGGGAAGGCTGTTATCGCGCCAATCTACAGTCGCGAATTGCATCAAGAATAATAAAACCGGTTTTAGATTTCACCGCTTATCAACCGGAAGAACTTTATGGACAAATTTTAAATCACGATTTCACAAAATACATTCGTCCCGATCAGACTTTAAAAGTAGATGCTGATGTTGACGAAAGCATGATGCGTGATCAACGTTACATTGCTTTAAAAGTTAAAGACGCCATCGTTGACCAGTTCCGCGAAAAGTTTGGTGTTCGTCCCGATGTTGAAACTCGAAATCCAGATTTAAAAGTTATTGTTCGTGCCTATAAGAATAGATTTCATGTTTCTATCGATACCAGCGGCGAATCACTTTACATGCGAGGTTACCGTACTCAGGCAGGGTTGGCTCCGCTAAAGGAAAACTTAGGAGCCGGACTTCTACATTTAATGGAGTGGGATAAAAAAACTCCTCTTATTGACCCTTTGTGTGGTTCAGGAACTTTCCTAATTGAAGCAGCGATGATGGCCTTAAACATCGCTCCGGGCATGAACCGAACTTCTTTTGGATTCCAAAAACTTTTAAATTATGACAGAGCTGCCTGGGAAAAAGTAGTCGACGAAGCTGTGGCTGCTGAAAAAGTAGAATTGGATTTCAAATTTTATGGTAGCGACATCGACAAACAAGTCATTCGTTATGCAAAAGACAATGCCGCGCGCGCAGGTGTTGATCACGTCATCGAATTTAAACGTGAAAATGTCGCCGTTGTTGCTCCGGAAGTGCCCAAAGGAATTTTAATTATGAATCCACCTTACGGCGCACGTATGGGTGAAGAAGATATGTTGAAAGACGTTTACAAAGACATCGGATTCACTTTGAAACATCGTTTTAAGGGTTGGGATGCTTGGATTCTTTCTGGGAACAAAGATTTGATCTTGGATATGAAATTAAAAGCAACACGAAGATTTTTTGTATACAACGGCCCATTAGAGTGTCGATTTTTAAAATACTCGATGTTCTAAACTTTATTTATAGATCAATATTTAGTTTTTTAGCCAATCGGCTAAATTGTTTTCGCAATTCCGTTAGTTGCCCAATGCTGGAAACTGTTTTTAAATAATCTTGCATGGGCTGAATGGGGTGGCCGCCGTATTTACCAGGTGAAGTTATATTAAAAGTCACTGTAGAGCGACCGGCCAACATTACCCCATCACAAATAGTAATATGATCGGTGACTGCACAGTCGCCACCACACATAAAATGATCTCCAATTTTGCTTGAACCCGCCACGCGGAAACCTGCGGTAATTGCGCAATGTTTGCCGATGATACAGTTGTGAGCGATGTGTACCTGGTTATCTATTTTCGTGCCTTGACCGATAATAGTTGAATCCATGGTGGCCCGGTCAAACGAGCAGTTAGAGCCTATTTCTACATTGTCTTCAATGACAACGTTGCCAACCTGCGGAATTTTTACCCACTTCTTATCGACTTCAGTAAACCCATAACCATCGGAACCAACAGTCGTGTTTCCATGAATTTCGCAGTTTGCGCCAATTAAGCAATGGGCACCAATCAGCACAAAAGGATGCAAGATCGTATTTTTTCTAACGGTAGCACCGGTTTCTACGACAACATTACTAATCAGCACGCAATCATCTTCAATAACGACATCGTCGCCAATCGAACAGTAAGGGCCAATAAAAGTATTTTTTCCAACCTTTGCGCTTTTGCTGATGAAGGCCGAGGTTCCGCTGGCCGCGTCACCACTGCGATACCAGTCCTTTTTATTTTGAAAAAGACTTAAAACTTCAACTAAGCAGATCGAAAAATTTTCTACAAAGATCATGTTTGTTAAAGGCGAAACAGATTTTTCCGCAGCTGATTTTATTTTTTTTGAGATAATTAAGTTTTTGCAGCCTTGGCCTAACGCTTCCATTAATTGTTTTTCAGTTTGAATGATACATACCGTTTTTTCATTTGCAGTCGCTGCTGATCTGACCTGTAAGATAGGGTAGTCTTTGAGGTCGTTCGACTCGGTCGAAATATTTTTATTTTCTAAGTGCGATTTTATTTTTGATAGGTTATAAGTCATGAAACTATTGTTACCTTAAAGTGACTAAAACACTCTTGTTTATACCACGCGTTGATTTTTGTTTAGTACCAGTGACAATACCTGTGACAAGGTTGAGTACGTATATTAAATCTTCGGGGTCGGTAGGAGGAATTATGGCTAAGAAGACAGCTGCTGCTAAAATGGCGAAGAAAGCCCCTGCAAAAGCTGAAAAAAAGGTCGAAAAAAAGATCGAAAAAAAGGCTGATAAGAAAGCTGATAAAAAAGCGGAAAAATCAGTTAAGCCGGTAAAGGCCGAAGCTAAATCATCGGCAGCGCCACAAAAGAAGATGGAAGCTAAGCCTGTTCCAGTGAAAAAAGAAGCTAAAGTGATGGAAAAAGCACCGGCTCCTGTGGTTAAAGCCGTTAAAGAGAAGATAGTCCCTGTTGTTGCACAAATTCCTGAGCCTGTTGTTGAAGTGCCACAGAAAAAAGTAAAGGAACCAAAGGTTCCTAAAGTGAGAGTATCGGCCAAAGAGAAAGCCGCTATCGCTGCATTGAATGAAGAAGTTAAAAAGTGGAGTGAATTAAAAATCAAGTATGGTAATGAAAAAGCCACTAATTACAGCATGAATGACCAGTTTGAAGCTAACAAACCTATTCAACATAAGGTTTTAGGATGGGGATACATTTTGAGTAATCAAAATGACCGCCTGGAAGTCTTGTTTGAACAAGGGGTTAAGATTTTAATAAGTAATAGACAAAGTTAATATTTTCGTTTCAATATGTATCTTCCAAACAAGTGAGAGTGAATGTCAAAAGACGATTTAGCGCAGTTAGAAGGCAAAATTACGGACGCGTTGGCCGGTGGACTCTATAAAGTTCA
>JAYVAZ010000503.1:0-11482 GCA_043750675.1 Pseudobdellovibrionaceae bacterium
GATGCAAGCTTATTGGGTTCCTTCATTATCTTAGGCCATGGATTTAAAGTAGGCGATCATGAGTTTCTATTCGACTCACAATTTCAAGAGAAGTCAGAATTAAATTACTCTTATAAAATGTTTCAGTCATTTGGATATCGAATGAACTCTGCGGCAGGACACCAGTTCTTGTGCGGCCTGAACCAAGAGTTGGGACCCGAAATCAAATACCTAGGACAAAGCACTTACTACTCCGTAGGATATTCCTGGCAAACTCGTGGTTTGCGGTCGGCATTTGGATTGTATTATTACAACTCAGAATTAAAAGAAACAACTCGGACGGCGGGATTAACTTTTGGCAGCGAATTCAGCTATTAGTTGCACCTAAAAAACAACTAAATGTGAAGATGAAGATAAAGGAACAGCAGACCGGTTATAGGCGGCAGCGATTGGACGAAGAATCCCCGTCTCAAATGCGGAGCTGAAAACCACAACACAACACCGGCCGCAGCCATAGATAATGCGCAAAAACTGCACAAAACAACCGATACTAACATTTGATTTTGGAATGCCAAAGCCAACCCATAAAACATTCCTAATGCAAAAAATAAATTGTAGTATCCTTGGTTCAACGCCTAAACCTTGGCGGCTTGATGCTCTGCTTTAGATACCTTGAAATATTTGGCTCCGTCAGGTTTTTGAAATAAAATCGATTCCATAACAAAAAACATTACGTGAATTAATCCACTTAAAAATAAAAAACCAAAACTGATCCAATAAAGATACATAAAATTCCTTTACTTTAATAAGACCGTATCGTTACCGACGTGATGTCCTTCATAATTAGGTCCCGCACCTTTTAGCGCTTCTTTTACAAAGGCGATAAATTGCGCCGTCCCCGAAATTTGTGGGTTCTCTTCATAAATAAAATGAATTCCCCAGGTTTCACTGTGAATTTCCGAAACAATTACTGATTTGAAATGGGAATCTTTTGCTACAAGAATTTCTCCTTGTTTCGCTACATTTGAAAAAGAGTAACCTTTTGCAAAATCCAAAACTCCAACGATAAGACCTTTTTTTAACTCATAGGTTTTAGCCGAATCTTTGGCCAAACCATTTAAAGAGAAAAATAGGACCAAACAAAGAATGAAAAATTTCAAAGAGCGCCCCCTTACAAAACGTAAACCGACTTTACCCAATCTCTAAATGCTTTTCTAGAATCATCCCATGTATAAAACATATGTCCACCACCAAAATGTTTAATAGACAAATTGGTTCGTTGACCGGGAAGCAATCGCATTTGCGCGCTTAATCGTTCGCTGGAAAAATATGGCGTTACCATGTCGTAATATCCATGTGTAATCAGAACCTTCATGTGCGGATTCATGCTCATTGCAAAACGTAAATCATCTACTGAACCCACCACCATATCAAAAACATGTTTTTGGTCGTCACGTTTCCACGCCATATTCACTTCTTCACTTGAAAGAGTGTATCGACGATCTGTTTCGATTCCGATTTGAGTTCTTAACATTTGGTTAATACCACTGGTGAAAACACGTTCGATGCTGGTCAATGTAGGATCTGGAGCCTCGTGCATATCGCGGTCGGCAAAGGGATCCACGGCAGTAATCGTTGAATCGTAAAATCCAACAATCTTTCTTTCGTCTTTTAGTAACATCCGGGCAAATTGCCAAAAACGAACTCGCCCCATCGCCTGGATCACATAATCGGGCTCAAGGCCTATAAACTCGGCAGTTCTTTTAAAAATGGCGTGTTGATCCTTTTCACTCAGCGTGTCCCCGGAAACCAGCGCCATCGCATATTCCTTTGTAGCAAAGGCTTCAATTTTTTTACGCGCGGTTTCGATATCGGTTCCACTGCGAATAGCTTTCGATTTACCGTGGTGAACGGCCGTTAAAGCCATCGTGCAAAAGGAATCGACGAAATGGAGCACATCATAATCATGACTATTTAACAAAGACCATTCCAGTGCCGGTGAAATCGCAATCACCGCGGTTAAACCGATTCCGTGTCTTTCCTGTAACCTTCGTGCCAATTTTGCAGTTCGATAACCGCCATAACTTTCGCCGGCCAAGTAAATGCTGGCATCCCATAATTTATTTTTAGAAAGAAATTTTTCGATAAATTCGCCTAAAGAATCCAAGTCCCGATTGATTTGGTAAAATTCTTTTTCGTCGACTAGTTTTTTCGAATCTTCTTTTTTATCACCCTTCGGTTCTTCGGCCTCAATCACTCGACTGAATCCCGTACCAATAGGATCAATAAAAACTAGGTCAGTAAATTCCAACCAACTTTCCTGATTATTTACCAGTTCTGTTGGCGGCGCTTTTAAATTGCCATCTGATTCAAACAAGGCGCGCAGAGGACCCAAACCCCCAATATGTAGGTAGGCTGATGCGGCACCCGGTCCACCATTAAAAACAAAAGTAATCGGACGTTTTTTCGTCGATTTGACTTTGTAGTAGGTATAAAACATTTCGGCGATAGGTTTTTCTTTTTTTCTTAAGATCATCCAATCCGAAGTCGCAGCATAGGCAATGCTTTTGCC
Source organism: Pseudobdellovibrionaceae bacterium (assembly GCA_043750675.1). Classification (GTDB taxonomy): domain Bacteria; phylum Bdellovibrionota; class Bdellovibrionia; order Bdellovibrionales; family Bdellovibrionaceae; genus JAYSSX01. The sequence goes on from JAYVAZ010000503.1 coordinate 2,552, forward strand.
TTTCGACTTCCACACCAAGTTCTTTGTAGAACCTTTCGGAGTTTCGGGCTTTGCGGCACCATTTAGATCTTTTGAGTCTTTAGAATCATTAGAATTTTTTGCATTTATCAATTTTGTTTTTTCAGCCAAGTAATTTTCCTTTAATTAAGTGCTTTAAGTAATAGATTTGAAAATTGTTTTGAAAATTTCGCAGGATCCGGGATTTGTGAACCTTCGTTAATCAGCGCTTGCGCGTATAACATCTCGGCCCATTCCATTTGTTGCTGTTCACCCGCCAAAAGCATTTTATCAAAAAGTTCATGTTTAGGATTTATTTCGAGAATTCGTTTGATCGCCGCCATTGATTCTCCGCGCCCCATTTGCGCGATGATCTTTTGCATATTCGCAGAAGGATCATTTTCATCAGACACTAAACAAACCGGGGTGGTAGTTAATCGATCCGAAATAACAACATCCTTTACTTCTTTTTCTAAAGCTTTTTTAAATCTCTCGATTAAAGTCGCATACTTCTCCAGATGCGTCTTTTTCTGTTCTTCCTTTTGGGTTTTTTCTTCAGCCGTATCCAAATCCAAATTCGATTTAGCAATATTTACCAATTTCTTTTCTTTGTAATCGGTAATTCCCTGCATAACCCATTCATCAACTGCGTCGACCAAAAACAACACTTCATAATTCTTTTCTTTCAATTTTTCTAAATATGGACTTTGCGCCAACTGCGCCAAACTTTCTCCGGTAATAAAAAAGATATCTTTTTGTTCCGGTTTCATTCGGCCAACATATTCTTCTAGATTTGTCATTTTATCGGAATCAGAAGTATGAAACAAAAACAACTCTTGTAACTTGTCTTTTTGTCCCGGTTCGGTGGGAATTCCTTCTTTAAGAGTCGTTCCAAATTCGGTCCAAAAATTCTCAAAGCCAGTACGATCTTTTATCAACAGATCTTTCAAAGTCGCAAACACCTTGTTAACCACATTTTTTTTGATCGCCAAAACTTGACGGTCTTTTTGTAGAATTTCGCGTGACACGTTCAACGAAAGGTCTGAACTATCTACCAATCCTTTTACGAAACGTAAGTAAGACGGTAATAAATCCTGACAGTCTTCCATAATAAAAACTCTTTTTACGTAAAGGCTTAAACCCCATTGCGATTCCCGGGTGTTAAAATTCCAAGGTTTTTTAGTTGGAATAAACATCATGGCGTTGAATTCCATGGTTCCTTCGGCTTTGTAATGAATCGTTTTTAGAGGCTCGTTCCAGTCATTAGTTAAGTGCTGATAAAATGCTTTATAATCTTCGGAACTGACTTCTGCAGCTGGGCGTAACCATAAAGCCTTCTGGGAATTCAAAACCTCATCTTTTGCTGGCTCTTTATCTTCCGGAGTAAAGTCACCTAACATTTTAATCGGGTAAGCGATGAAATCGGAATATTTTTTTACTAAGGATTTTAAGACCCAAACATCAGTAAAATCTTGTACTTCTTCTTCGGCTTCGAAAGTTTTCAAGAAAAGGGTAATTGTTGTTCCAACCCCTTCAGCACGGGGGATTTCATCTATCGTGTAACTACCATCACCCGTCGACTCCCATAATGTTCCAGTAGAATCCCCGGCTTTTTGTGTATGTAATACCACTTTTTCAGCAACCATAAATGAAGAGTAAAAACCTACGCCGAACTGGCCAATTAACTCCGGGCGCGTTTTAAGTTCCTCATTCAGTTGCGCAAACTTTTTTGTTCCCGAATGCGCGATGGTTCCGATGAATTGAACGACTTCATCGGTTGACATACCTATACCATTATCAATAATGGCTAAAGTTTTATTTTCCTTGTTTGGCTGTACACGAATGTAAAACTCGTTTCCTGCTGGAACCAAATCAGGATGAGTTAAACTTTGAAATTTCAACTTATCGATGGCGTCACTGGCATTGGAAATCAATTCCCGTAAAAAGATTTCTTTGTGCGAATAAAGGGAATGGATCATCAAATCTAATAGTTGCTTGATTTCCGCATTGAACGATTGCGTGGTCTTTGCCATAGAATCTCCGTTTTAAAGTTAATTTTCAGCCTAATATGAATCAACAGAACACTAATTGTCCAGGATTTTCAACCCCTTAAATATCGCTTTCGGGCACCTGTCTAATTAAGAATCATTGGCGACCTCGCCAAATGAATTATAAGCATTTTTACCCCTTTACTGGCGGCGATTATCTTTTTGTCCGGAATGGACTCAAACGAGCAAGTGGTAAGCAGCTGTCAATCCGTTCATGGGGTGAACTTCCGGCGGTGCCTTTACCGATAGAAATACCTACTTCAGTATGGGCAGCCAACGAAGGGCAGCCTGAGTGGCTCCACGTTCAACGATAAAATAGTTCCAGGTAAAAAAGTGACCGCAGGAGCAAACAGCTTTGACGCTGAAAAAGAAAGTTCACTGAACTCTTGCACTCTTGCCGGACATTTTGAAATCGGACTTAGACCTACTTGTTGGTTCAAACCCCGAATGTAGTTTTTTAAAAAATTAATTAAATACGGTAACGGAAAGAGGAATTGTTTTAAGTTCCTCTTTGTCGTTAAACTGCACCCAAATTCGGTAGTCCCCGGCAGTGGGGAATTCGGCTGCCGTAACAAAAAAAAAGAGGCCAGAAGGGCCTCTTTTTTTAAACTTAATTTTAACTCTTAAGTTTATTTTATGCTAAGTACCGTTGCACCAGAATCTTGTAAGGCATTCATAACATCTTGTTTAGAAACTGGGTTTCCAGACAATAAAATAAATTCAATTTTACCTGGCAAGAAATGGATGCGGCTGCGATCGATATCGACTTCCAAATTAGCGCGGCGAAAGATACGTGCAATCAAACGCTCGGCAATAATTTCATCTTGGCCATCGTAAACATTTTCATTGCTGACTAACACAGTGTACTTAGTAGCACTCGTATTATCAATCGGAGGATTAACTACTGGCGGCGGAGGAGGAGGTGTAGGAGTGGGAGGATTAACTACTGGCGGCGGCGGAGGAGGAGGTGTTACCGTTCCAATAGTCGCTGCTGTTAACTGTTTAATCTTATCCCAGTTGATGTAAGGATTGGCGTATCCATTGTTCGCAATATAAGGACTAGTCGGCAACCAAATGAAATCAGGATGACTCTGATCCAAACTACCAGAATCCATTTGATTTTCTTGAGCATCCCAAATACCGCCACCAATGATTTTCACATCATTTAGTACTTTGGTACCTGACGCATCCATTTGTAATGGCTTATCAAAGAACATTTTGAAAGTTAAATTTCTTTGGGTGTATTCGCCACCTATGTTATCAGCACCTTGATCATCACTAGTGGCTGCAATATTAAATGGACCACTTAGGTGATTCGGAGCAACACCATCATCAGCCCAGTAAATTTTCATGGTGATTTGCGCAAAAGGGTAAACTTTTCCGTTGTAACTTTGCGTACCTAAATCACTTTTAGCGATTGGTAAAATACGGTATCCCACGATCGGCTGATTCCAGACCTGGTCGCCAGTAAAACGATCGATAACAACACCTGTTTTTAAGGCACCCACTTGGTTTGTAAATACTAAAAACATTTGTCTTGGAGTTACGTCCCAAAATGCGTTGTATCCTGGATCATTTAAGTCATAAACCCAATCACCGGTAGTTTTGCCTTTATCGGTATCACCTAAAAATAAACTGTTAGTAGACAACCAAAGCTCCGTTAAGATACCTTTTTGCTGTCCTACATCCAGTTTGACACCTTTGTAAGAAACGGTTTTACGTGGTTCAATCTCTTTAATCCCAGCAGCAGCCCAACCGTTACAATGACCCCACCAGCCTTCACAGCTGGCCTTTTCACTTTCAGGAACAACATCACAACTGTGATTCTTCAATTCGAAGTCCGTCGCAATATATTTTCCACCGTTAAAAAGTTCATCGTACTTTGCAATAGCCGATGTTTCCGGGTTTGATTTAGTCATTGAAGCCCCGTTTAACCCGGCCGCCGTCCCATTATAAGAGTACGGAAAATAAGTTCCTGCCCATGGAACATGTGAGGGTTGTGCAAAACGGTATTGATTGAACAAACTTTTAAAATCCTGATTCACTACAAAGGAAGACTCTTGTGCCTTTGCAAAACCGGAGAATAACAGTAAAGCTGAAGTTATTAGTTTTAAATAAGTTAATTTCATTCTTTTATCCTTTATTGTAGATTCTGTGTGACAGCTACAAATTGGTTATTTTCCACAACTTGCGGCCACGGTTTACCTTGGCACCAGTACATATTAACTGAAGATAAATACATATCTTGATATTTCATTTGAAACATTTCGCAGTTAGGTACTTTGAACTTTTGGTTTAAACGTTTAATTTGGTTAAAAGAAACCCGATCAACCTGTGTATCGAAATTGGCATATGTATTTTGATCTTGTCCCGGTTTTAAAGATTCTACGCGGAAGATCTTATTAGTCGCCACACGGTCAGATGAAGTCACTCGACTCAAAGAAGGCATATCTGTTGGGAAGATCCCTAATCCTGCACTTACCGGGGTTCCGGCTTCGTATTTAAAACCAATTGATTTTAAGTTCAAGACTCCGTTTTCAGATAAGTAGTAGTCGGTTTCAATACCATATACATTAAAGGCGTCGTCCATATAAAGACGTTTAGAAACTTCATCGCCATTTTTCAACAATGAACGATTCATTGTTAACAATGTTCGCGAAGTCATTTCGATGATCGCACAGTTTCGGCTTTTCTTTTCGCCTAACTCAGCTGGAAAGTAAGCTTTAGGATTGTATTTCTTAAATCCGCTTTTAATTAAAAACTGGCAACTTGTGTTCGCCAAAGTTGAAACTTCAATTACTGTGGGTTTACCCAAGGTGATCTCACCCGGCTCGCTGGTTTTCATAGTTATTGTCGATTTTTTAGGAAAGACATAAATTTCAAACTTCTTCGGATTGATTTTATTCAAATCAGATAAACTTAACTTTAACTGTTCTTGTAAACTAGAATCATTGGCTGGCTTTCTTAAAGCGTTCCATTCCGCCTCCATCTGTGGGGCATAATGTGCAAACAGTTGTTCTTTGTATTTGGCATCAAAACTATGTTTTGCATTCGTACCTGGTGTTGGCGTCGGATTCGACGTTACTGGTCCCTGGGCACAAGCTGCTAAAAATAGAGCTGAAATTAAAAGTAATTTAAAATTCATTGTTAGACTCCTCTTTCCTTAATTAAAGCTTATCTATCTGGAAAAAGAAATTTTTTTTTAAATTAACTCATTTTTGAAAAACTGACTTAAGGCGCAGAAGTACCACTCTTTTAAGCCCTGAAGATGATTCCACTTTGTTTGAATTGTGTTTGCATCTTGAACTAGACCAGACCAGTCATTCTTAATAACATGTAAATTTTTTTCAACCCATGATCGGTCAACTTCGGGATGAAATTGAAAGGCTAAAATGTGATTTCTGTAAGTATAAGCTTGGTTTTTACAGAACGAGTTTGTCGCCAGCAACTCCGCGCCAGCAGGCAATCTAAAGAAATACTGGTGCAAATGAAACGCAGATAATTTCCGTGTCGACCCGGGAAGAAAGTTTTGTTGCGATGACCTAAACATAAAATCCTGATTTAAAATTTCCACATCATGCCAGCCAACTTCCCATTTTTTTTCAGTCGTTACTTCGGCGCCTAAATTTTCGGCAATCAATTGTGCCCCCAAACAAAGGCCCACGGTTTTTTTCTTTTTTTTGATTAATTCCGTGATATAGTTCTTTTCCGATTTCAACCAAGGGTGTTTCCCCTCCTCATCAACGTTCATTCCACCGCCACAGATAATCGTTCCCCGATAGTCCAAAGAAAGACGGGAAAAATCGACGTCAGAGGCTAAAATTAAATCGTAAGGTAACTGCTGCTGTTGCAGCCAGTCCAGCGTGGTACCCGCCGGAGTCGAATGTTCGTGTAATAGGACCAAGAATTTTGAATTCACGAATAAAACGTAATAAAAATCTAGGACGATGACAATATTATTTTAATTTAATTATGGGGAAAAAATCATAAGGGAATCTGTATTGAAACCCAATTTCGTTACCAAACCACAACCAGTCTTTATTGATCGGATGTAACTTCATTTGGGGTTTGCCAATTGTTTTCCAGGCTACATCTAGAATTCTGCCATCAGCTAGTTCAATCCAGGTATGCCCACCACCGTAATAATCGTTAGTTTGTACGCTTCCAAAAACGGTTTTATGTTTAATATTAAATGACTCCAGCACGAAACTGGCTAACAACGCCATATCAATACAAACCCCCGATTCCCCGTCTAGGATATCAGTAAATGGGGAAGCTGTGTGAGGGACCTTTGTTTCATACCACTCGCCCTTAGGAAGAAAGAGCAGTAAAGATGAATATTGATTCATCGGACTATAGTGAACCACGTCAGTCTGCGGAGCTTCGGTTTTCCACTGGATGTATTTCTGGGTGTACTTAGCCAAATAAGTAAGAATCTGAGGTTGGGTTAGTAATGTCGGATTCTGCCTATCGTAGTAAGCCGCCATATTAGAACGAATTTCATCAATAAAAGCGGCCAACTTAGACCCCTTCGTTTTGTCTACAGTAATGAAGTTGCGTTTTGATGTTCCGTCACTAAGTAGGAAACGATCAGGAAGATTCTTAAAGCCTTCATTGGACCAATTAATTAGTAAGCCCTTAAACTCTAAAGGAAATTCTATGGTAATACTGACGTTATTTGCGGGGTATGTATAAACGTTAGCCAAGCCAATAAAATATTCGGCTTGGGCAGCAACTGAAAGCAATAGAGCTACAAAAAAAGCGATCCTTTTGTTCATTATTCTGGATTTCCTTCTAATACTATTAAGAGCAATTAGTATACCCACGGGACGAAGTATAGCGGGCCTGTTTCGGCTTAATAAAGAAGGTATTTCTTGCGGCGTTTGCTCCACTTCGCCTCATCGACCTTTAACGTTTTGTCCAGATTCACTACTGATGCCGACGAATCTTCGATCCAATTTCGCAATTCAGGGCCTCCGTTTATTACATCAAAAGCCAACTTCCCAACGGTGTATTCATAGGCAAAATCCCGATAAATTTTGTAATTGGGATAAAGTTCTCGAACGCATTTCAACATCAGGGCTACCGCTCGGAATGGTTTAAACTGATCCGCTTTGTATCCGGCAAAGTCGGTATGTATCTGGAAACCATGGCAAAGTTTTTTTTCAAACTTATGAAAAGTCGGCTCGAAATAACATTCTCGGAAGTAGACACCCTTCATCCACTGCGGCGCTTTTTTTCGCATTAATGACAATACTAATTTAAAGTCAATATCGCCGGCACCGAGCTGCTCCAGAGCTCGCGTAGTCCCACGCCCCTCACTGAGGTTTGTGCCTTCGATCAAAACCGAACCACAGTAAATTCGCGCCATATTTAAAGTCGCCGCATTGGGCGAGGGATTCACCCAACATCTTTCCGCTGGCCAGCCTCCGTTTTTAAGCGGGCTGTACCCTTTCATTTTAACTATTCGTAAATCCAGATCCAATTTAAAGTGATCTTTATAAAACAAGGCCATTTCCCCACATGTTAATCCATGTCGCATAGGGAAGTTCGCCGCGCCTACGAAAGATTCCCATCCAGCGCGTAAGGCAAATCCTTCGATGGGTCTACCTGCAGGGTTGGGGCGGTCTAAGACGATAACGGCTTTTCCATTTTTTGCGCACTCTTGCATGACATAAAGTAAGGTCGTTATAAAAGTATAAATTCGGCAACCCAGATCCTGTAAATCAAATAACAAAATATCAAAACTATCCATCATCTTTTTGCTAGGAATGCGAACTTCACCATACAGGGAATAAATTGGAATCTTAAAATCAGGATGAATAAAGGTGGCACTTTCAACCATGTTGTCTTGTTTTTCGCCATTCACTCCGTGTTGGGGCCCAAAGGCGCACGCCAATCCAATTTTTTTTTGTAAAACTTCAAAACTATGCTGAAGGGTTTTATCGACGCTGGCTGGATGGCAAACCAAAGCAACTCGTTTTGATTTTAATTCTTTAACCAATTTTTTATTTTCCAGCAAAACTTCTAATCCAAATGCTGTAGCCATTCTAATCCCTCTCCAAAATGAAAGAATCTAAAACATGAAAGTCAGGTTTTTCTGAACTGTGCTTCAGGGCATAATAATTTTTAATACCCTTCGCACCTTCAATCACCGCAGTAATGCCCACCTGAAACTGATTTGTATCTGTTCCATTTTCCAAAACAATATGTAGTTGTTGCTTTTGCCGGTTCCAGGCATATTCTTTTAACGCAAAATCAAAAGACTCCAGCGGAATCGCCGGTGTTCGGTAACTTTCAAAAGCATAACAGTTCCAAGCCGGCTGCAAAGAAAAATTAAACTCGTAGTAACTTTGTGAGCTTTTGGGATTTAGGAAAAACTCAAAACAAGTGGTCTTCCATAACTGCTGGGCACGCGGAACGACACTGGTTCCACGTAACTAAAAGATTCTGCCTGTGATCCTATTATTTCATCCGCGTTTTGCAGAGAATAACTGACATTGATCACAGAATTTTTCGTCTGGAGGTCGGATTCAATTATTAATGAAGGAAATTTGGATTCGAAACCTATTAATTTGTGCACAACCTATATTAGCAATGCAGAAATAAGAAAACGAAGGGAAAGATAATGGCTGGACTTTAATCCAGCCTTCTCGCGTAACGATTAATTAGGTAAACACTGATAAGCGTTGGTTAAGTTCGCCGTGCTAACCCAGTTAGCAGACGTTCTAGGTGGTCCACACATTACGTTAATTTCCAAAGCAGTGGCACAGGTGCCGGCTGCATTCGGAACGGTGACCATACGAATGTTAGAAGCATAGCTGCACGGGTTTTGACATTTAGAATTACTCAAAAACTGGCCCAAGCCATTGCCGCCTGTTAAAAT
>JAYVAZ010000504.1:0-6019 GCA_043750675.1 Pseudobdellovibrionaceae bacterium
CAGTCCCCAAGGGCAATGGCCTTGTCCAGAATGACTCTCAATTCGTTTCCGATTCATTGAAAACCGGTCCGGCGGCGGCGGCATTGGCGACGGAGCCGATTGTAAAAGTTCGTTTCGAACGATCAGAATCGAAGATCAAATTGTCAGGCATGGGATTACGAATCAAAGGACAATCTTCTTTTTTTAAAAATGATCTGGCGATACAAAGTTTATCATTTTCATACGACAGTGGGGCTAAAAGATTTTTAGTTGTCAATCAGTTGGGCCAAATTAAAATCATTAACCAAAGGTCAGTTGAAATCGAAGGCGATGGATTAGTGACTTACCGTCATACGTTGCCTCCAAAAGTTTTAATCAATGCAACAAAAAGTGGTTTAGATTTAATTGGATTCGTTCCCTTAGAAAATTATATTTTAGGAGTAGTGGCCAGCGAAGTTCCAAAGCAGTGGCCATTAGAAGTTTTAAAAACTCAGGCCGTTGCTTCTCGTTCTTACGTTTTGAGTTTAATGAAAGAACGTAATAAACAAAGTTTTCACGTTGAAAATTCAATATTGGATCAAGTTTTTGTTCTAACTAAGGACAGTTATAAAAAGTCAGATTACGAAAACGTTCGTTTGGCGGTACAAGGAACTAAGGGGCAATTTCTGGTGGGGGAAAATCATAAAATTCTAAAGGCCTTTTTTCATTCTGACTGCGGTGGAAAAACGATTGCTTCCAAAGAGGTCTGGGGTACCAAAGAAATTTCTTCGGGCGTGATATGTCCAAATACACGGGCTACCCAATGGGAATACAAGACAGATTTAGGCAATCTTTCACGCAAATTAAGCAGCTACTTTAAGCTGCCAAGTTCGCAAGTCATTAAACGACTTTCCCTTGTTCGGCCGTCACAAAAGGATCGGGTTGTCGATCTTTCAGTCGCGTTTGCCGAAGGGCAAAGTCCATTAACTTCGAATCGTTTGGCGACCCGAATTCTTTCTGCACAAGATTTGCGTCGCGTGATCGGCTATTCTGAAATTAAAAGTACAATGTTTGAAATTTTACAGACTGCCGAAGGAATCACATTTAAAGGTAAAGGTTACGGACATGGCGTGGGACTGTGCCAAAGCGGAGCCAACTTCATGGCCAAAGCCGGAAAAAACTATCAGCAAATTTTATCCTATTATTATCAAGGAACTAGCCTTAGTCATTTCGCCTGGTAGTGGTTATGGACAGTCTTTATGGTCTGCCCACTCCATTAGGCCTTTATAGACATCGCCGTTTTGATTAAGGTCACAATTTGGATAGCAAAAAGCATTTTGTGTGGTGAATTTGTGCCAAGAATCTTTACTTACGCTTTTGGCATTTGTAAATGCATCATCAAGATCGATTCCGTCAAACTGAGTTCGATTCGGAGCCCCTTGTTAATGACAGCCGGTGCAATTTGTAGAAATATAATTCCTTTGCATAAAGGCCCATCCGTCTTTGCCACATATTAAAGTTGGCCGGACTTCTTTAAAATAGTTCATTTCGGGCAGTGAGTATTCTTGTTCACTGGATTGTCCAAACGTGTCTGGCTGCCTAGCGCAATTTTGAAATAGCATAATATTTAAAACGAAAAAATTTAAAAGAAGTGGCCAGTTTTTCATAATAAGTATATTATATGCTTATTATAGGTTTTCGGCCACAGATATTTCGGTTGTATTGAATTGAGAAAGAAGTGAGATTAAAATGCAGTTAACTCTTTTTACGGACTATTCGTTCAGGGTGTTACTTTACTTAGGCATTAAGAAGGAAAGGTCTACCTTGAGAGAAATTTCTAGAAATTTTCGTATTTCCCAAAATCATCTTACTAAAGTTGTTTCTTTTTTGGGACAAAAGGGACTCATTACAAGTTTTAAGGGAAAAAATGGTGGGCTCCAACTGGCCGAGCAAACTCTTGAACTAAGGATTGGTGACATCGTAAAGATAACGGAAAATAGTTTGGCCATTTTAGAGTGTTTTGATCCCCATACAAATACCTGTCCCCTGATAGGAGTTTGTAAGTTGGAAAAGGCCCTTTACAGAGCGCGTCTGGCTTTTTTTGCGGAATTAAACAAGATGCGGATAAAGGATTTGATTAGCCAGAATGGCTTCGATCCGCGGTTAAAGATCCTTAATATTGCCCTTTGAGAGTTTACGAAGGCTGGTCTCATTTACAACTTGATTTAACCGTAGACGCAAAGAGCGATACGGCGATAGTACAGATAGTGGTGGATTGCCAACGCGCATGATCCATCCCATTTTTTGATTATTGGGTATTCCGAATGCGGAACGAATTTCTTCATTGGAATGCTGAAGAGTTTTTTTATTTTTGGGTTGATTAATAAAAGCAATATCATGATCAAAATAAAGAAGATTTCCCAAAAAAGGCACGATTGACAAAGGCTGCACTAAAAGCCCTTCTTTGGTGCATTTTAACCAAATTTCCATCATCCGTTTTCCGATATTTACCTGGTCTCTCAAAAAATCTTCCCTATTTTTTGCGACTTCACAATTTGAGGTCACGCAAACTAAAAAGCTAGAGGAAAGGATATTTCTTTTTAGGATCCCATTAAAAATAAATCGAAAAAATGGATAATAAAGAATTTTGGTTACCCCGGGAATTTTTTTTATCAGAAAAGAACAGGGAGCTTCATAAAATCGAATTCCTAACTCTTTCCAAAAAATACCTGTACGGAGTTGATGGTAGCTTTTTTGGGAAAAATGGACGGCCTGAAACAGATCGCGAACAGCGGAAGTGTTTAACCAATACAGGGCATCTACCGTTTGAAAGTTTTTAATAAAAACATCGGTATATTTTTCCAAAATATAGACCTGGTTTTGATTTTTTAACTGGGTAATTAACAAGTCGGGCCGAGGAGTCGAATTGAAAGTGCCCCGGCTAGTGCAACGTTGATCCAGCTGCTCAAAAAGATCCGCATTTTTTGCAGCGACAGCCGAAGGCGAAAAGAAAACGGTGTACCAAATTTGTGGCCTGTCGACCAAATTTTCCGGCTTTTCAACTGTCGTCAATCCTAAGTGTGCTGCCGCAATTTCAATGGCCTTAAGAAGGCAACCTAAGGATACGCAAGTAGCCATTTTGTAATAATCGAATTCGTGTTTCGCGGACTCGGGATTAAAATGGATTTCTAAATGGTCTTTTTGAATTATAAAACGAAACGGTTGGCAATTGTCCCCGGAAGGATATCGGAGGGCGGCCCCTAAAATAGAGCTAACTAGTTCTATACTCATATTTAAGAGTATATTTCTTTAAGAAATTTTAACAACTACTTTATCGAAACCAGAATTTGCTAGGCTCATTCGGAATACGCGGAAAAATCTTCAGTCGTTTTTGTCCAACAGCAAGCTTAAGTTATTAACAGTAATAAGGTCCAGGGGCGAAACGATTTGGCATTGCTTCAAAGCAGATTGTCTTTATCCTTAAAGGAATGAATGCAAATGTGTTTAGTTATGAAAAAGCATTTTCCAGAAATCTGGGTTGGATTACTCCAGAAGAGCAAAAAAAAATTGCCAAAGTAAAAGTCGGCATAGTTGGAATGGGTGGCGTCGGTGGGCAATACGCCGAAATCTTGGTTCGATTGGGTGTCACTCAGTTCTATATTTGCGACCAAGATGAGTTTTCGCCGGAAAATTCTAATCGGCAAAATGGTTGTCAGGTCGAAAATTATGGGCGGAAAAAAGTTGAAGTGATCAAGGAAAGAATCCAATCCATCAATCCGCTAGCCGTGGTCAAAACAAAGGATACTTTTCTAAAAGCGGATGAAGTTGCAGAATTCTGCAGTGAAATCGATTTCTATTTTGACTGTATCGATTTTTTCGAACTTGATATTCGGGTGAAATTATTTGAATGTATGCAAAAAAGTAAAAAACCTTCGATCACGGCCGCGCCAATCGGTGCGGGAAGTTCGGCGGTGGTTTTTGATCAAGACTCCATGTCGTTTCAGAACTACTTTGGGTTGCACTCTTCATCGGTCGAAACGGACCGAAATATTTTATTTCTAATCGGTGTTGCGCCCAGTTTACAGCATGTAAAGTATCTAGCCGATGCAAAATTTTCGGATTTCAAAAATCGCAAGGCGCCGTCTTTGCCGCTAGGGGTGTATTCCTGCGCCGCGACGGCCGGCACGATCTTCCTGAAGATGGTAATCGGAAGAGGCAAAATTCTTAAGGCGCCTTGGTCGGTTCATTATGATCCATTTAACATTTGTTTAAAGAAGACCTATCTACTTTTTGGGTACAAAAATCCACTGCAAAAATTGAAGTTTTTGTTGGTGAAATGGAAACTGGGCCTTTAGGTGGCCTTTGTCGTAATTTGAGTCGAATACAGCCGCTAAGATTTAATGTCTGTTCGCAAATATTTTCAATTCTGTCCCATACAAAGACGCTCTATCTTAATGTTTTTACTTCAGATTGCCGAAAAGCATTGTATGGAAAAATTACGCAACAATCTTATCTTTGTAAATAAGTTCGACTTTAAAATCCTAAATCGTTTTTTTGTGTTGGGACTAATCGTTCTTTTTTTTAGTTCCAATGTTTCTGCGGCCACGGGAATAACTTTGCAAGGTCGCATTGTCAGAGATAGCAAGGCAATAACCGCAGCGTCGGTTTCTTTTTTGGTTCAAATCCGTTCACCGGGAACTGAAAATTGTTTGTTGTATCAAGAAACCCACCTAGTCGACATGAGCAAATCTTCGGGTTTATTCAATTTGCCGATCGGCTCGGGAACTCGGGCCTCCGCTGCCGTCGACGGTGGGTACAGTTTGCAAAGAATTTTTGCGAATCGGGGATCAATAGATTTATCTTCCGTTGTGGTTAATGCTACTAATACGCAGCCTTGTGCAACTGGAACTGCCTATTCCCCAGCGGCTACAGACAAAAGAAAAATTGTTTATAGTTTTAATGACGGAAAAGGCAGTGTTGCTTTAGCTCCGATTGATATCACCTACAATCCACTAAGTTTGTATGCTTTAGAAAGTGAAGCCGTAGGTGGTTTTTCTTCTTCGAACATGTTGCGAGTTGAAAATGCGGGAATTCCGGGAAGGGCAACGGCTTTATCATCGGCACAAATGACCGAATTAATGAATTTAATCACGGGCGCCAGTGTTCAGTACATCAAACCAAATTCGGCTGCATTTACGGCGCAGCCAACTTTTGCTGGTGCGCCAGTAAATCCAGGTGATTTAGTAAATAAAGCATACGTCGATGCGGCAGCAGCTGCGGGTTTGCCTAATGTGGGAACCGCAGGTACTTACACTAAAGTAACGACCGATGCCCAAGGGCGGGTTGTAACAGGCGTAGCAACACTAGTGGCCGGAGATATTCCTAATTTAGATGCAGCAAAAATTACAACAGGTGCTTTTTCGGATTCGATGTTAGCAACTATTTCTACTGCGGGAAAAGTCAATGGTGGCGCGATCACCACGGGAACTATTGGTGGAAACACGGTCATCAATACATCTGGTGCAGTGACGACTACTGCGGCAGTGACGGCTGGTAATATAACTGCTTCAGGCAACGTTTCGGCTTCGGGAACAGTGAGTGGAAACATCGTTTCTGGAAATGCTTTACGGGCTTATAACGGCGCACTTAATTACATTGAATTGTCGGCACCGGTAGCGACCAGTGGTGCGGTGAATTTTAAATTACCTTCAGCTGATGGAACTGCCGGACAAGTATTAAAAACCGATGGTGCTGGAAATTGGGGTTGGGTAACTGCTTCTAGTGGCAGTGTGACTTCGGTAACGGGAACGGCACCTATTGTTTCTTCCGGTGGTACGACGCCTGCGATTTCTTTAAATACAGGAAACGGGTTAACTGTTTCTGCAAATAATTTAGTTGTTGATTCAGGGCTTGGGGCTAATAAAATTCCACAAATTGGTGGATCAGCGCTTGGTGCAAACGGCGTGGTGGTTGCAAACGGTACCGGGTCTGCACTTAGCTCGCTGAACTGTACATCAGGCCAAGTGGTGAAATTTGATGTATCTGGATTTGCGATTTGTGG
>JAYVAZ010000505.1:0-3661 GCA_043750675.1 Pseudobdellovibrionaceae bacterium
ATCCAACGGCAAGAAATGATAAAGAATTTTTATCGTGTGGAGATATCTTAGCCGCAAACGAAATTGACCTAGTTAAAGAATCAATCACGGCAATTAGAAATATTCGCGGTGAAAATCGAATCAGCCCCGCATTAAAAATTAAAGTTCGTTTGGCTCCAAATGATGCTCATACGCAGAAACTCTTAGGGAATAATCGTGAAGCCATCACGGCATTAGGACGCACGGAAGAATTAGAAATCGGTCCTGAGGGCGATCTAAACAAGTGCGCCGTAACGACGATTTCGATGGGAGATTCCACCGTAAAAGTAATCATCCCCTTAGAGGGATTAGTCGATTTTGCTGAAGAAGTTAAACGTATTCAAAAAACGATAGAGAAATTAGAAAAGGAAGTCACCGGAATCAGTGGACGGTTGGGTAATCAAAACTTTATCGCCAATGCTTCAGAAGAAGTGATCGAAACTGACAAAAAGACTTTGGAAAGTTCGCAGCTGCAACTGACTTCGCTGAAGGATGCCCTGACCCGCTTTACATAAAGCGGGCTCTGAACTCAGGGTAATTAATTTAAACCCGCAGCTACGAGGCAAAATCTGAACTCGGAGTCTGAAAAATAGTTTTTAAAAGCCGTCAGATACTAGGCGGAGTTTTTAAAGAGACGCGAAGGCTTACTACTGTAAGTCGTAGCGGAAATTTAAAGACTCCAACGAAGTAAATGAAGCTTTTGAGAACTATTTTATGCAGGCGCAGGAGTCGGCAGACTTGATGGATTGGCATCGGAATGTATGATCGCGAAGATCCACTTCAAACTCCCCGATAAATCCGTTTTTTTCAACAACATCTAATTTAGATTTATCTTTGAAAAAGTAACCTCGCGAATACTCTTTGTAAAACACATTTGCAGTTCCAATAATTTTTAGGGCATTTTCTTCAGTCGGGGCCGAAACTTCTTCTTGATCAATTTCAATGGGCGAAGTTTCGCCATTGCTGTTTACTCCGTAAAGATGCAATTCTTGGGAAGGCTGGCCATCATCAGCCTCAATGGTTTCTAGACGAATTCTTCTTTCAAACCCATCAGAGGTTTTGAAGAACCAACTTTTCCACTTCATAGCTTCGGCATCGACTTCACCAAATTCAGGTTTTAAACTTTGAACGAAACTATCGATTTTTAAATCTGTCTGCGCTGGTGCGGAAATATTTTTTGCGCCTAAACAGGCAATCATGCGATTATAAATTTCAATAAACTTTTTTTGGTCTTCTAATGAACCACTAACGACCGTTTGTTGGATGGCATCGCCCATCCCTTCCTGGGAAAATTCGGAATCAGTAATATTTTCATTTGTTACGTCGATGGCTTGGCTGTTAACCGCAAACTTTTGATAAACAAAAAGGGTAATTAGACAAACCAAAATGAGCACACCTAAAATAATGAATAATTTGTATTTTTTCATATGTGTATTATTATGCCCTTATGAATACTAAATTCAACTTTAAGCCTTATCAACCTGCGCCGAAATACAAAAACAAACATTTCAATACGATAATAGGTGACCTTACTTCTGCCCATAAAATTGATCAGACCTCTAAATCATTCAAAATACCTACTTTAGATCAGGACCAATTGACCGGTAAACTTTATGAGCCTAGAAAACACACAAAAGAAGTCGTCGTTATGTTTCACGGCCTTAGTGGCAACTGTGAATCTGGTTATATGCAACGAACCGGGCAAAACTTTTTGGATTTGGGTTACGCCGTTCTTTTAATGAATCATCGTAACTGTGGACCTTCCATCGGACTGTCCAAACAACCCTATAGTTCAGGCAGAAGTGAAGATGTGGGCAGAACCGTTTTTGAACTTCGTAAACTTTATCCGAATAAAAAAGTTTTTCTAATCGGTTTCTCGATGAGCGGAAATGCTGTCCTTCTATTGCAGGCAAAGCACTTTCCGTTACTACTTTCGCATCCGAACTACTTAGGTGATCCAAAATTTGGCGAATTGATTTTATGTATCAAAAACCATATTACTGGCCAGCCTGAAAATCCTAAATTCGATAAAATCTTAGAGGAAAACCAACTAAGTCTTCCGGACTTTGCGATCGCGGTAAATCCACCAGCTAATTTATCTTCAGTAAGCAGTCGTTTTGGAATCGGTTTAAATCGCGTTTATGAAATTAATTTTATGAGGAATTTCCGAAGACATGTTCGCGAACTATTCGAAAATAAAGTGCTCCAAAAGAAAATTTCGGTTTCCATTTTTCAAAAAATTGAAAAGTTTGATGATATTTACACCGCTCCACGAATGGGATTTAAGTCGGCACAGGACTATTACGACCATTGCTCCTCGTTGCGATTTTTTAATTTGATCAAAAGTCCAACACTGCTTATCAGTGCCAAAGATGATCCGATTATAGATGCAACTGACTTTCTTCCGTTTCAATCGCATAAGTATTTAGATATTTATTTAGAAAAACATGGCGGCCATATGGGCTACCTAGAGGCCGGCGGCAAACGTTGGCTGGATCAAACTTTGACCGATATTGTTTCCAATTGGAACCCAGTCAAAACTTAACTACAGCCCGTTCCTTTGTAGCCATAGATAGTTTGTCGACAACGCGGTTGATTTTTGGAACATTTCATTCGCAAGTGAAAATGATGGTGATGACCGGGCCAAGGAATCAATCTAGACAGCACCTGACCAGCAAAAGATTTTTCATCCTTGTAAGAACTGATTTCATTATTTTGTAAGGCCATCTTACATAACGCACCCTTGATTTTTTCATCGAGAAAAGTAATGTCGACTAGGCCGGTCTGGTACCCTACTTTGAAAAGCTCCCATTGATCTTTAATTAAGAAATCAGGATCCAATTTGCCAGCTTCCTTGCCTAAGACGCTGTTGAAAATAAGGGAGTTTTTCGCCACCATGTAAGCCACGTCGGCGTCCATCCCGGCTTCATGGCCAGAATGTGCAAGTTCATATTTTTTAGTTTTAGGATTCAAGCTGTAAATGGCGCCGCCTTTTTCCTGACTAACATCTCCAACGACCAAACCGGAGTTTTTTAACTTACTTCTGACGAATTCGCCCAAAAATTTCAAAAGGGAACCCATTTCAAATGTACCGTAAAACCTTTTTTTGGCAGGCGCTAATAACTTAAAAAATGAACCGTTATCGGCATTAGACAGATCGAATAAATTAGTTGCGTTCTCTAACGATCCTTTAGTTGAATAGCCTACTACTTGGTCGGATGTTTTCGGTACCCCAGTACCTAATTGATTCGGCACTTGAGTTTGCACGACTTCAGGTTTTTGCGTTGGTTCGGATTTTATTTCCGGGGTGACCGTAGCAACCGGAGCCACGGGCTTAACGGTCGTTGCCGCTGAAGGTTTTGGTGCCGGCGGCAACGGAACAATCGGGGCAACCACAATTGGGGACTGAGGTGCCACCGGTTTTGCCGGTACTACCACAGGCGTTTCTGGTTTTTTAGAAGGACTTACTGAAGCTACGGGTTTTACCGACGCTGTTGGTTTTTCAGGATCGGCAGGTTTCAAAGGTGCAACGGCTGGTACTACCGGTAGTTTGGCTTTAATAATGGTGGCGATTTCTGGGAATAACTCCATTACATCGGCATCTTGATTACCCACATAAGTTCCAGCCTTGGCATTTTCCACA
>JAYVAZ010000506.1:0-14416 GCA_043750675.1 Pseudobdellovibrionaceae bacterium
GAGCCTGTGTGGAAATGCGCCGCCAATTGGAAAAATTAAATGTAAAACGTCAGGCCCGTGGTGATGTACCAATATTGATTGGAATGGGCTTACATTCTGGTCGTGCGATTTCGGGAACCATCGGGTCTTCGGATCGTATGGAATATACGGTTATCGGTGATACAGTAAACATCACCTCTAGAATTGAAGCATCAACAAAGTCGTTCGGTACCGATTTATTAATCAGTGAAGCCGTCGTCGAAAAAGTCGGTGAAAAGTTTTTAACCGACTACGCAGGATCTGCCGAAGTTAAGGGAAAGACCGAACCACTAAAATTATTTAAAGTTCGCGGTTACGTAGATGAAAATGGCGCACCGGTCGAGGTGGTTACGCCTTATTCCGAATACGCGGCCGGAAAAGACGACAAAATAAAGATCGCGGGCTAATAAAAAAGCCGAACAGCGTTCGGCTTTTTCTCAGATATCTGTTGTTAGGTATCAGGTGTCTGAAACTGATATCGGATTCAGACAACAGACACCAGACACCAGACATCAGATAACGGATGGTTTAGAAGAATCTACATTCGTTGATAACTTTTTTAGACTCTTCGTATGATAAAGCCAATGCTTCCAAGATCACGCCAGAATTCATTGGAACTGATTTTGTGTAAAAGTTAGCACAATTTTCGATAACTACATTTTGCAAATCAATTACGTGAGTGATTGGCAAACAAGTTTTTGTATTTAAGCTCCAGGTTTTAAACAACACGTTCATTGTGTTTGCCAAAGATTGAACCTGAACCGCGTTGTTACAAACTAACAACCATTGTGCTTCCAAATTTACGTTTTCTTTTTGGATTACGTGAATTTTTTCAGCTGATTCATTTAAACTGTCCAAAATGATTAATGCGCCTTCAGAAATTTTAGGCACATCAAATAATGTGTTCAAATTGAACTGTGCTTTTGCGCTGAAAGAAAATAATAACGTGATTAATACTAATGCTTTTTTCATAAATACCCCTTGTTTAATGGCTACTGCATATTACACGGGTTTAAAAAAGCCAATTCATTTTTAAAATACGGCGCGTGCTGAAGTAAAAACTATGTACTTAATTCATCCGATCTTAAGAAAATCTAAAGTCCACTTACCGATAGGGCTCGATCCGCAGGCCTGACATGATAAATGAACTCTCCCCAAATTGATGACGTTTCGAATGAATTTGAAGTTTTCCAATCACCCAAATCGGGCCGAACTCGGCCTCGTTTTTACTTTTGGCGTCCATATCGATTAAAACCATTTGATTCGGGGGTGGGGGCGGAACGTGGATGCAGGCCTGCGGAGTTGGGACTAACAAAAACTCAGTGACCACTTGCTGACTGTCTTCCAAAGGAACCATAAACCCCGGTATCTTAACCATCATTCCATCAAATTTTTTTAAATTTTCGGGAATCGCGCCAGTGATGTAATCAAACTCACCAAGGTCTTTCCAAGTTACTTCCGGCACCCCACTAATGCCCAATCCCGCTTTTTGGGTGAAAATATAATAACCTATTGAAGCAGCGACTAAAAAAATGCCAGCTAAAAAGGCGACCCGTTTCTTGTTCATAATTCCTCAACAATCCTTGCATAAACCCGGTTGAAGCTTGCCATACAAACTCAAAAAAGTTAAACCTTTAATAACTACTCTTTAACCGGAAAAGAATCTATGAAGTTGCAACCCGTCAGAGGCACCCAAGATTACCCACCTGAAGTTTGTCAATCGTTTCGCTGGATTGATCAAACCGCGTTGCAATTGGCCGAGCGTTATGGATTTGAAGAGTTTGATACACCCATTTTTGAATTCTCCGAAGTTTTTCACCGAACTTTAGGGGAAACTTCAGACATGGTTTCTAAAGAAACTTACAATTTTAAGGATCGCGGCGACGAGGCTTTGACTTTGCGACCCGAAGGAACTGCTGGAATTGCCCGGGCCTTTATTACCGGTGGAATGGCACAGAATCTTCCTTTAAAATTTTATTATTCAGGCCCGATGTTTCGCTACGAACGCCCGCAAAAAGGCCGCTACCGTCAATTTCATCAATTGGGCGTAGAATATTTAGGATCAGAGTCGCCCTTTGCAGATGTCGAATGTATTTCGCTGGCTTGGGAATTGATCAAAAGTCTACAGCTAACCGACAAATCAGTTATCGAAATCAATTCATTAGGCGATAAAGAAAGTCGTGAAAAACACAAAGCGCTTTTTGTAGAATATCTTCAAAAATTTAAAAATGATCTTTCGGATGAAAGTAAAATTCGTTTAGAAAAAAATCCATTAAGGATTTTAGATTCTAAAAGCGAAGCCGATCAAAAAATTGTTCAGGACTCCCCGTCTTTGCAAAATTGTCTGAATGATCAATCTAAAAAGTTCTATTCCACCATTTTAAGTTCTTTAGAAAAGTTAAATATCCCATTTAAAGAAAATGCCAAACTTGTTCGGGGAATCGATTACTATTGTCATACAGTTTTCGAGATCCTTACGACTCATCTGGGCGCCCAAGGTGCTTTGGTGGCCGGGGGCAGATACGATGGCTTGATCGAACTGATGGGCGGGCCAAAGACTCCTGGCGTTGGCTGGGCAAGTGGCCTAGAAAGATTAAGCCTATTGGTGAATCCCGAATTGGTTCGGCAAAAAAATCAATGGAATGCAGTAATTGCGGCGGATGAAACTGCCGCGATGGAATGCCTGCGGCTCGCGCAAAAGTTAAGACAGCAAAACCGTTTTGTTGAGTATTTATATTCAGGCAATATGGGTAAAAAAATGAAAAAGGCCGACAAACTGGGTTGCGAGTTGGTTTACATCATTGGCGAAAACGAACTTAAAAATAACCAAGTAACCATCAAAAATCTAAAAGACGGATCGCAAAAACTAGTTTTATTATCAGAAATCTAAATTTGATTTAAAAGAAAAATAAAATATAGTCGCACCAGCAAAACGAAGCCGGTCTTGTAAGGAAAAATTTGTCATTTAAAAACTTTAAATGCAAGGCGGAATACGTCTTGTGAGCAAGAAATCTTATTTTAAAAGTTTAGCTACGAGGCGGAGTTATAAAAAAGACACGTAGGCGTACGCTTGAGTACGTCGTAGTGGATTTTTAATGACTCCAACGACGTAGATAAGCTTTTAAAAAAGATTTCTATTTGCGGCGGCCGATGGAGATGTTCTGGCCACGCCCCCATCCAGGAACTGTAATGCTGCCATGCCTATTCCACAACCACGCCAAGATCACGCCGACCAACACCATCACTGTGCTTAACCACTGCCCACGAGTTAAACCAAATAACTCATAACCAATTTGCGCATCGGGCATTCGGAAAAATTCATCGGCGATACGAACAAAAGCATAAATAATTAAAAACAAGGCCCCAACAACACCAGGTTTTCTGGGTTTGAACCAAAAGATAAACAGAACTAAAAATAAAAAAATGCCTTCACCGAAGGCTGCATACAGTTGCGATGGATGACGACTTAATAACAACGGCCCAATCGCCTCTTTTGCGGCGGTATTTCCTGATTGAATTGCTTCGATGATTTGATAAATACCACTTTGGATGTAATCTCTGGCTCCAGGATCTATAGAATATTTGGCAGACATTTCCAACCATTTGTCGGAAGACAAACCCGGGATCTTTTCAACGACTGTTGAGAGGCTGCCGAGTTTACTCATTTCGTGCGAAGGCCATAAAATAATATCGGAAGGAAATTTGACCGCTAAGGGAAACTGCGGATCTACCGGGCGCCCAACTAATTCCCCGTTGATGAAATTGGCAATACGGCCGAAGAAAATTCCCACCGGCCCACATAAGGCAACAAGGTCGAACAAATGCAATCTTGAAACCCCATACTTAATACCAAAAATAAAACAGGCAATGACCAATCCTATCATCCCACCATGACTGGACATTCCACCTTCGTTTACGGCGAGAACTCCCCAAAACGGAAATGAAGATTTGAACTGCAAGAATAAATCAGGACTATAAAAAACACAGTAACCTAAACGACCACCAGCCAATATTCCAATCGCGCCAAAAGTGACTAAATCTCCAACTTGTGCCGGCTGGAGTTCATATTTTTGTCGTTTAGCCATCCAAGTAAGCAGATAGTAGGACAAAACAAATCCCGTCATATAGGCAAGACCATACCAACGTATGCCAAACTCACCCGAAATACGCCATAAAAATGGACTTAAATCATGAACCATAATGAGACTCCTTAATCAAATCCTCATCTGAATATGTTTGTGAGTCAAATGAACAGATATTTTCTTGAGACTCATGACATTCAAAGACATAATAGAGTTAAGGAACGGAACAGGTTCTAAGGAGTATTCATGCAAACAAAACGTGGATTTTTCAGAAAGATTGATTGGCCGGTCGCCCTATTTTTGGTCATGAGCATTTTTATCGCGCTGATAATGACCCCGGTTTATTTTTGGCATTTCGGACTCGAGTGGAAAATAATTTTATTTGCTATTTTCTATGCAGCCTTAACAAATCTTAGCATCACGGCCGGCTATCATCGTTTATTTTCTCACCGTAGTTACGAAGCCAACAATTTGATGAAGTTTTTATTTTTAATGATTGGCTCTTCGGCCTATCAAGGTTCTGCCTACAAGTGGTCAGTTGACCATCGCCAGCATCACTCAAAAGTGGACCAGGATGACGACCCTTACAGCATTAACAAAGGTTTTTGGTATGCGCACATGGGTTGGCTGTTTTTTAAAGAAAACCATCCAGAAATTCCTACCAGCAATCTAGATTTAAAAAAAGATTTCTGGGTAAAATTTCAACACAAGAATTATGTTCCGTTGTCGATCTTCTTTGGATTTCTTTGTCCTTCACTTATTGGCTGGGCCCTAGGAAGTTTTTGGGGTGGACTTTTAATTGCTGGTTTATTAAGAATTGTACTCACTCAACAAAGTACTTTTTTCGTAAACTCGTTAAGTCACACCTTAGGGACTCGTCCTTACGCTGAAGATATTTCGGCCCGAGATAGCATCATCGTTGCCATTTTAACTCATGGCGAGGGTTACCATAATTTCCATCATAAATTTCAGTCTGATTACCGCAATGGAATCCAATGGTACCATTGGGATCCAACAAAATGGACTATTCAAATATTGGCCATTTTAGGTCAAGCGAAAAAATTAAAAACCATTTCCCAAACCGAAATCTTACGCGCCAAACTTCAAATTGAAGAAATGAAGTTAAAATCAAAGGGTTTCAGCGACGAAAGTATTATTCAACTTAAAGAAAAAATGCTGGCAGCGCAAAACCAAATAAAAAAATTAAAAGACGACTACAAAAAATTCAAACACGAATTTTCTTCTGAGGAAAAATTAAAACAGATCCGACATGAAATCAAACTAGCGCAAACGGAATTTAAAATAAATCTGGCGCAATGGAAGAACTATTTGCGCCACCCAGAACATTTAACACTATGAAATTAAAAAATATTTTATATTTTTTAATTTTTATGGGACTTTTCTGGTCTGCCTCGGGCCAGGCGCAAACGGATTATAGTTTTAGCGGAGACTACAAAAAGAAATCAGAACAAAAGACCTCAAGTCGTTGGACCTTGACCGATTGGTTAGCGCAAAAAGAACGTAACAAGATGATGGATCTATGGCTGCAGATGTACGCGCCTTCGCCCTATGAATTCTTTTTGTCTGGAGAATATCTTTCCTATCAGTCTCAATCCCCCGCGGGAACCGGTGGCGACCAAACCTACACTTCATACAAAACTTCATTGGCTGCGTATGCATTGATAATGGGTTTGCAGTTCGATTACGAAAATAACTGGAAACAAAATTACAATAATTTGGATGGATCTTTGAACATTCGAGTCATGGGTAATGCCATCCAGGCCACTCACCTATCTTTATTTTACGGATTACGAACGCAGCACCTGTCCTCGGCGGGACAAACACATCGGCTGAACGAAAATTTTTACGGGGCAGAATTTGATCTTTATTTAAATAGACTTTTTGGTTTGCATACAATGTATAAAAGTTTTCCGCCAACCACCGACCAAAATTTCGGTGAATTAAGCAGCACTCGACAAGAATTAGGGCTATTTATTGATTTTGATTTTTTAAGAATATTCGGTACTTCATTTACGGAATCTCAGAAAACTAACTTGAATTCAGTTGAAACAACGGTTCAACAAAAAGGTTTCAATACCGGTCTTAAATTTTTCTTTTAGGGATGCCAAATTATTTTCAAAGAAGGAATCAGCATATTACGGCCGTAATTAATACTGGTTGTTCCACTGGCTGTCGTTTCCCGGGTATAGGTTGCCGACCAATAATTTAATGCCACACCAATATTTAAGTTAGTATTAAAATTCGGAGCATACGCTATGGAAACTAGGTATCCAGTGCCATTCCAGGCAACGGTAGAAGTCGATTGAAAGGCAGCCTGAGACTGTATATGAAAAGCGGCCCCCAATATGATCGGTCGTTTACCGGAAGGCACATACATGATTGCAGGCCCCATTTCCGTTGATGCAAACACGGTATTTGATGAACCGGAAACTGTGTGATTCACCAAAAGATAATCCCAACCTACAAAAAAACGTTTTTTACTGTCGATACCAATGTAGCCAGCAAACTGAGAATATAAATAAGATTGCGTCATTTCAGAAGTGGTAACCGACTGATCCGAAAAATAGGCTGGTGATAATTCAACAGCAAAGGCCGCCAATGCCTGATCAGTGCCAAGCAACAAAAAACCCAATAGAAAAAATAGAATCGACTTACTAAAAGTTATACACCTCTAGTTCTCTTATCGGGAATTTATCTAAAGAAATAAATACTTTATGCTTTTTGCTTTATCAATTGGACAGCGTAAAAGCCATCGCCCCGACCTTCGTCAGGCAAGACTTTGATCT
Organism: Pseudobdellovibrionaceae bacterium; assembly: GCA_043750675.1. Classification (GTDB taxonomy): domain Bacteria; phylum Bdellovibrionota; class Bdellovibrionia; order Bdellovibrionales; family Bdellovibrionaceae; genus JAYSSX01. The sequence continues at coordinate 6,908 of JAYVAZ010000506.1, forward strand.
CTTTTAATTTCTGCCAACGATCAGCTTGTTTTGGTTGTAGCATCCAATTTTCTATTTGCAATTGGTTCTCTATAGGCAAAAAACTACAAGTCGCATAGACCATTATCCCGCCCACTTTTAGGATTCTTTCATAGGAGTCTAAAATCCGCCGTTGCAGCTGAAGGACCTGTTCCAAATCTTTTCTTTTTAACTTCCATTTTGCATCGGGTTGGCGGCGAAAGGTCCCACTGCCCGAACAAGGCACATCCAACAACAAACGATCGGCACGATTTTGAAGCTCCACTGGCAAGGCCTCTGAAATCAATTTTGTTTTAATATTTTTTATGCCATTTCGGGTCGCTCGTTTTTGCAATTCATCCAATTTCCATTGATGCACATCAAAAGAAAAAATGGTTCCACTATTTTCCAGCAATGCGGCCGCATGCAATGATTTCCCTCCGGCACCAGCGCAAGCATCTACTAAAGTCATCCCTTTTTGCAATTCTAAAAGCGGAGCCACTAACTGCGAAGCGCGATCCTGAACTTCAAATAGTCCCTCGAGAAACAACGGAGAACTAAAAATATTTTTTCTTACTTTCATCGTCAAACCAGAGGTCAAATCGGGAATTTCCTCTACTAGAATTTCGGCTTCATTCAGTTTTCGAATCAAATCTTTTTTGGGAATCTTTAATGTATTTACTCTTAGATCAACACTTCCCATTTGGTTCAGACTATTTAAAATCGCCAGCCACTGGTCAGGAAAATAAGTTTTACCGATTTCGTCCAACCAGTCCGGCGCTGATCCCAAAATCGCGGTTTCCGTGCACAACTGCAGTTTTGCATCCGCAGCAGCGAAGTCGGCCGCATATAATTGTAAAAATTCGGGCAACTGTTTTTCTTTTTGAAAAAACTGATAGGCCAATATTTTTAAATATTCTTCGGTACTTAATTTTTGAAAGTCATCTATACCTAGGCCGAAACTAAGTCTACGAATCCAGCGAATACCTTCGTAAACTAAATCAGAAATAAAACGGCGATCGCGGGAACCCAATTTTTTCAGCGATTTAAATTTACGATCCAGAACTTTATCCGCATAAATTTCTTTAGAAAAAATTTCCAGCAAAACTTCCGCCGCAGTTTTAAAAAGCAACGGATGAGTTTTTATGATTGCCGACATTTCGATCTCGATAGCTTGACGCGGTTAAAAGGAAAAAACGGCTCCGCCAGTAACGGCAGTTGCGTTCAGCTGACCATCAGATAACAGATGTAGATGATTTTTTAAACCGTATTCGACAAAAAATCCCATTCCGTTTAAAACGTCCATCATCCTGACGCCGGTTACTAATTGATAATCGAATGATAGATTTGATTCAGAATCAATCTGCTTAAAAAACACCCCTAGTCCGGCACCCATCCCAAAATAAATGGGGAAACGAGTTTCAATTCTAGGAAATGTGATTAATGGCAAAAAACTTATTTTCACTAAACGTTCTTGATTTATCAGAAACTCGTTGAAATCGGCGCGCAAATTAAGATCTAGGGAATTCCACTCACTTAAAAGATAAGTGATACCATAGGTGGCTTTGGCGACTGACTTTTTCGGTCCGGTCATAGGCCACTGATAGGCTTCGGACTTGGTAAATGCACCGTAATCTATCATCATAAAGTTGTCGCCACCAGACGATCCGTTGGAGGCAGTCGTTGAACTATTCTGAAAATATTCAGCGGCCGCCTGCCGGCCAACCCGTTTGGCAGCGGCTGACACCGTTACTGTTGCTGAACAGATGCAAGCCATCACAATAAGGAAAGAATTCTTCAAACCCATATCTATGACTTAACGCGAAATTTCGGAAAGGGTCAACGCCGTTCTTCTTTTGTTCTCTTGACCGTCCTGCTTCACTTGCTTACCGTATTACTAAGGTCTAGCTTATGAAATGTCCCTATTGCGCACATGCTGACGATCGAGTTTTAGATACTCGTGAACAAAAAGATGGCGACACCATTCGCCGTCGGCGTGAGTGTTTGAAATGCAGATCTCGATTCACCACAATTGAAACTTTATGTTTAAGTTATCCGTTCATAATTAAAAAAGACGGACGGCGCGAACCTTTTGCCAAAGAAAAAATTCTGAAGGGAATTCAGGCCGCTTGCCAGAAACGCCCAATTAGCTTGGCTCAACTTGAAAACATTGTCGAAAAAATTTCCACTTGGGCAATTAGCCGTGGAGAAAAAGAATTACCTTCTCATTTAATTGGTCTAAAGTTAATTAAAGAACTGAAGTTGCTTGATGATGTGGCTTATGTACGTTTCGCTAGCGTTTACAAAAGTTTTAAAGACGTCCAAGAGTTTGTGGAAACATTGGAAGACGAAACGATCAATGATGCCGTTAACGATCAAGGACAATACTTACTGATTAAAGAAGAGGATACTCATGCGCAGACAATCTCGAGAACTGGCCCTTCAAATACTGTTTCAAACTGAATTTGCTCCGCAGATTTCTTACGCCCAATTTTTAGAAGTGTATGAAACAACATTTACCGATGACGTTATTGATTATGCTGATCAACTAATCCAAGGCGTGAAAAAGAATATTACTGAACTAGATCAAAAAATTCAGGCCTACAGCCAAAATTGGAAACTAGAAAGAATGGCGTTGATCGACAAAAATCTTTTACGGATGGCTGTGTTTGAAATGAAATTTCTAAATCCACCAGTTGAAAGTAAAGTTGTCATAAATGAAACCTTAGAGATCGCTAAAAAATTCAGTACAACGGAATCGTCGTCTTTTATCAATGGCCTTCTTGATGCCATTGCGAAAAGCTAAACTGTATGAATTCGCAATGGATGAATATCAATAATTTTTACGCCAAAGGATCAGATCTTTGGTTTCTAGAACAAAACCCTTCGGGTCAATTGTTCCAAAAATTAGATTGGTACACCCATTTTATTTTAAACAAAAGTCTTGAACATAAAAGTCAAAAAGCCGGCGAAAAAATTGAAAAAATTGTTTTTAAAAGTAATTTAAGTTTGAATTTTTCGGATACCAGCAAAGTCCAAGCAAAACCTATCCTGATCCCCTCTCGAAAATGGTTACCCTGTGATTGGTTAGTTTTGTTGTCTACCTACAATGAAAAATCTTGGTTGGAACAAATTCAGGAACAAAGCAAAAATCTTAAATCCTATCGTTTAAGGATCTTTGTTAAATCATCGACTGAGGCCGAAATTCTACAAAAAAAATTAAATCTGGGACCGGATTCAAATCTTACTTTTGTAACGGAGATTTAATGAAAAAACTCCTCGACAAATCAATTACAAAAAAAATCCAGGCGCAGATCCAAATGATTTTGGAAAATTCGGAACTTAAAAATTTTCAAGATAACTCAACTGCGGCTACCGAATTTCAAATCACTACTGACCTATCGCAAATTGACTCTTTATCAATTGGATTGCCAGCGGAAATGTTCAAAAGAGTTTCCTTGCTGTTTTCTCGGATGTCGGTGTATTTCGAAAGCGGAATGTTATTGTATCAGCAGGATGGGCACTGGCGTAGTCAAAGCGCCTTTAAAAAAGGTGAGTTTTATCCTATTCTGCCTGATGAAAAGAAATTAGAAATAAATATTCCACCGATGTCCTTAGACCAAATTCAAAAATTGAATGCAGAGGCCTTTTTAAAAAAGGTTAGCATGGCAGATTTGATTCCTTCATCCGAGGCTACTGGATTAGTGATTAAACCTCATCCTGATTTTGTTTTTGTGTTATTTTCTGAATTACCTGATGTTTGGTTAAAACAGCAAATCGAATTGATACATAAAAAACTTTTACTTATTTTGACGGACGACTAATAAACCAAGGCATTGTATGAACCAAGGCACTATTTATATTATTTCAGATGGTACTGGCGAAACCGCAGCTACAATGATTCGCGCCGCTTTAGTTCAACATAGTGACAAAGAAGTCAGTTTGATTCGATGTAAGAACATGCGCTCCGAAGCGCAGCTGTTACCAATTATCGAAGAAGCTGCCGAACGCAAAGGTCTTCTTTTATATACTGTGGTCAGCGCATCCCTAAGAAATAAAATCAAAGAGTTGGCTTCACAAAAGGGGCTACACTATTTTGACCTTTTAGGGCCGATGTTAAATCTTTTGGATAATTATTTTGGTGTCACTAATTCTACCCCTCAGGCCGGCATCCTTCGTTCTGTAGATGATCAATATTTTAAACGAATCGAAGCCATTGAATACACCGTAAAACATGATGACGGGAAAACTCTGGCCGAACTGGATAAGGCCGATATTGTTTTGGTCGGAATTAGTCGTACCAGTAAAACCCCTCTGTCGATTTTTCTTTCGCACAAGGGATGGAAAGTGGCAAATGTTCCCTTAGTGTTAAACTCGCCACTACCGGAGCAGTTATTTAAAATCGACCAACGTAAAATTATTGGTTTAATTATCGACATCGAGAGTTTACAAAGAATTCGCAAAAATAGATTAGAAAAATTCGGACAAGACCCCGGCGGAGAATACGCCAGCCTTTCCCATATTGCGCAAGAGATTGAATATGCGCATGGCTTGTTCAAACAAAACAAGAAATGGCCCGTTTTTAACGTCACCGAAAGAGCGCTGGAAGAAACCGCCTCTGAAATCACGAAAATCGTTGCGGCACGGATGGGACTACCCGATACGGTGCTATTTTAGACTTTCAGCTTTGGATTTTAAGTAACGGAGTACTAAATGATCAGTAAGGAAACTCAACCAAAAACAATATTGGTCACCGGCGCTAGCGGCGGGATCGGTTTAGCAGTTGTAAAACATCTTATTAAAAATACTAATTACCAAATTTATTTTCTTGTAAACAAAGACAAAGAAATTTTGCAAAACCATTTACAAAATTTAGACTATAACTACAATTCTAAAATATTTAATGCCGACCTTACCTGTGAACAAGAAGTTGAAAATATTCGAGACCAAATAGAAACTCAATCGGGAGCTCTATGGGGTCTAATTAATCTAGCAGGAATTTCCTCCAACGCCATGTCTTGGAAAATTAAGACGGAAGAATTTAAACGCGTTCTTGACACGAATGTTCTATCTACCTTTTTAACTTATAAAGCATTCGTTCCGTCTATGCGTAAACAAAACGAAGGTAGAATCATAAATATCTCAAGTGTCTTAGCCATAAAAGGTGCAATTGGCGCCGCTCACTATGCGGCTTCGAAAGCAGCCATTATTGGATTCACAAAATCCATTTCGCTAGAATTAGCCGAAAAGAATATTACAGCAAATGTAATTGCTCCTGGTTATATGGATTCAGGATTGATCAAAGCGATTCCTGAAGAAGCCTTAGATTTAATTAAACAACAAATCCCAATGAATCGATTAGGTGATTCGGCTGAAATTGGTAATGCTATTTCTTTTTTATTGGATACCAAAAGTAGTTATATGACAGGACAAGTAATGAATATAAATGGCGGGCTTTACTAAAATTTTCATTTATTTTTTGATCTGTCTAACATGTAAATTCCCGACAGACCAAAATACCAATTTCTCACCGAAGGTAGCCACCAATTTGAAAAAAAAGTCATGATTTTCACTGATACCGGCGCTTTATTAAATTTTTTTGCCTGATCAAATAAAGAATAAAATCTAACAATGTCGAACTGTTCTGAAAAAAAGCTAGAAAAGTTAGCTCTATAAATTCCGCTAGTAAAATGACACCGAGCCAACGACAGTACAGGATTCCAAAGCCAGCCCATCATTTTAACAATCAAAGGGTGGGCCCCATCAAATATCCAAAACATTCTATTAGTCATCAATCCACCTAAGGAATTTGACAGTTTCAAAATCTGTGGTCGCGATAAATAAATCAATAGCCCTTCAGTTAAAATGAGAACTTTTGCATCCCCTAACTGTAAATCAGTCAAAAGCGATGCTAGCTGGCTATCTTGCGTAAGATCGCAGGAAGTTCTTTGCAATTGGCAATTTGGTTTTTGATTTTCTGTAATCTTATTTTTCTGCAAAATAATATTTTCATGATCGATCTCGACCCACTTTAAATTTAGATCAAGATTTAAACGGAAAGGCCGCATATCAAATCCTGCAGCCAAATTGATTACCACATCTACTTGCTCATTATGTAAAGTTTCGACAATTAGATCGTCGATCACTTTTGTTCTAGTATTAAATATCCACTCATAGTGTAAGCCAAAAGACAAATTTTTTAGAAATTGAAAACCCAAAGGCTTTGCAATCTCAGCAGAAAAAGAATCTAAAAAAAGAGGATTCTTTTCACCCTGTTCAATGCTGCGATAAGCCGCCATCCAATAAGCTGTTATCGAGACATTTTCCATTATTTAGAAAGGGAATCTTCATGCACAAGTTTCGCGATACTTTTTACAGTAGAAACATGCGAAATATTAAAATCTTTTCGAAATTGCATTCGGTATTTTTCAGCAAGATCGGCCATGATCTCCATTTTTTTTACTGTATCCACACCCAAGTCAGCTTCTAAATCTATTTCAGGTTCTACCATGTCAGCCGGATAACCAGTCATATTACAAATAATTTGGATCACTTCCCTTTCGATAATGTCTATGGACAGACCCCGTACAATTGATATCGGTTGTACCGGACTGGGAAACTCCGTTTTTGGAATCGGCGCTACCGGAGGTAGCGTCGAAATCTTTACCGATTCAGGCGCCCCTGACCGTTCCACCGCAGATTCGTCCACCCCTGAACTAAGGTTGTACGCCTTCATTAAAAAAGAAAGGACAATTTCTGAATTATCAATTATAAATTTTCTGAAATGAGGATCTTGGGACAGGCTTTCAAACTTTGAGTTTTCAAAATAGGTTGCTGCCCCTGCCAATTTTGTTAATTCTTCTTTTGTCATAAAGAAATCCCCCTAATTAAATTTTTATTTCCAAACTGCTTGTGAACAACACTTCCAAAGTCAGCAATCAAAATTCCGCATTCATCAACTATCTCTGCTTGGAAAAAGATTTTGTCCCTTTCCTTTACACGCTTTCTTAAAATTACAGTCGCGTTTTTAGGTATAGCCATATCCATATTAATCCAAACATGAGTCATTGCCTGAGGCAAGAAATGAAATGGCTGACCCAAATCACCCCATAGAAAGGCAGCCTGATTAAGAGTATCGAATAGGCAACCCCAATGAACAGAGGACTTCATTTCCAAAGACAATTCAGTCTTATCTCCGTCTTGTCGGTAATTCTTAATCAGATGGAATAGCGGGCCCAAATGTCCGTCAAAAACAGAATTCAAATTTTTGTAAAGCTCAGTACCTAACTTTTCACAAAGTTCATTACCGGCTTCTTTTTTCTGATTCGACTTTTCCCGTATAGATACCAATCCATGGGCATGGACTGTTCCCATTGCAAGTAAATCACCGTTTGAATTTTTTTTGTCGGATTGAATTCTAAACTTAAATACCTGAGAACTTTCGCGATCCAGAATCAATTGAACTTTTCGTGCCTGTTGCGGACGAAAATTACAAAGTTCAACAAATTCAAT
>JAYVAZ010000507.1:0-18310 GCA_043750675.1 Pseudobdellovibrionaceae bacterium
GGCCTTTTTGCCGCGTTTATGCTGTACAGCTATTCGCAAGAGAAAAAGGCAGAATACGATAAAACATATGGAGCAATGAAAAACGTCGTTATCGCGAAGGTTGATATCGCTGAAATGCAAACCATTGATGATACAATGTTAGAGTTGGTACAAAAACCCAATGACTTCATCCAACCTGGCGCCGTAGCTGATCCCGAACTAGCAGTTGGACAAGTGGCCTCTTCTCCTCTTAAAAAGGGCGAACAAGTTTTACAAACTAAATTATTACAACCAGGGCCAGACACTGGTATTTCTTTACAAGTTGCACCCAGTAAACGCGCAGTTACACTACCGGTAGATGAAATCCGTGGCGTTGCCAAATTGATCCGACCCGGTGATCGCATTGATATTATCGCAGCGATTGATTCTGGCCGAGGTATTAATCAAAAAAGAGAAGTTCAAGTTATCATGCAAGACGTTGTTGTATTAGCCACTGGCGTAAACGTAGTAAACAATATTCCGCGTATTTTCGAATTAGATGCTAACAGTAAAAATATTAATCAAATCGCCTTAACGGGTGATACTAAATATACGTCCCTAACCGTAGAAGTCTCGCCTAAAGAAGCACAAGACCTGGTTTATATTGTTTCTACTTCCCCAGGGAATTTGTTTTTTACCTTGAGAAATCCTAATGATCGCGCGGTTCCTGCCAGAATTCCAAGTTCTACTGCGGAGTCTGTATTGGGAAGACCGATAGTTACTACGGATACATTACCTGAAGGCGTAAAACCAAATACTGTTATTACTCAACCGCAAAGAGTAGCGCCTCCGCAACCACAAACGCCTCGTAAAAAAGGCAACTTTAAGGATTTATAGGGGAAAACATGGGGTTTAAAAAACACTTAATCTTCTTTTTACTGATGACGTTCGTATCTATAAATTTTCAAATAGGTATGACGGCGTTTGCACAGGAAGAAGAATCGACTCCGGTGAAAAGTCGGCCGCGAAGATTCGTGACCTTAACCATTGGATTAGAACACGATGAAAAACTTCCGCCAGTGCCGGAAGCCATATCTTTTAAAGGCGACTTCCGAAAAATCACTGCCGCCTCTTTTAATAAAGAAGAAAATATTTTACGTTTTGTTCCAAAAGCAGAAGGTATCGCGACATTAACAGTACACGATAGCAAAGGTCGCGTTGTAGCCGAATATCATATCGATGTTAAAAAAAGTAAATTAGATGCCGTCGTTCGTGAAATGCAATCTTTGTTAGGTGATATCGAAGGTATTACCATTAAAATTGTAAATAATAAAGTTGTCGTTGATGGTCAGATTCTTTTACCGCGGGATATGAATCGTATTTATAACGTTGTATCACAGTTTGGCGATCAGGCCTCTTCACTGGTTAGCTTGTCGCCACTGGCACAGAAGAAAATTGCTGAGTTTATTGCCAGAGATATCAATAACCCAGAAGTCGAAGTTCGAGCGATTAATGATAAGTTTGTTTTATCAGGTTGGGCGTCTTCACCGGACGAAAAGAATCGCGCCGAAGTTATCGCTAAAACTTACGTTCCTGCCGTGATACTAGAAAAATCCGAAATGGACGGAGTCGTTAAACGGGTTAAACCGGCAAACGATGGCGTAATCAATTTAATTAACGTTAAAGAACAAGCCGCTGCTCCGCCTCCAAAAATTATTCAAATTGTGGTTCATTACGTAGAACTACAAAAAGATTACTCTAAAGGATTTCGCTTCCAGTTTACTCCAAGTTTAAAGGATGAGTCTGGAATGGCTTTCTCGACAGGTAGCAATGCTGCTGGAGGATTTGTTAGTTCTATTACGGGAACTATCAATAATTTATTACCGCGTTTAAATTGGGCAAAACAGCATGGCCACGCCAGAGTTCTGGAAAGCACAACCATCATCGTTAAAGATGGCGGTAAAGGAATGTTAAATTCTATGCAAAAAATTCCTTACTTAACTGCGCAAGGTAAAGACGGCATTCCCGTTACCAATTTTGAACCAGTGGGAATCAAAATGTCGATTACTCCCGTTTTATTAGGAGAACGTTCAGATAGTATCAATTTAGATTTGGATTTTGAATTAAGTGCGTTGATCGGTATGTCAGACGCGGGTCCTTTGACTTCGCAGAATCAGATGCAAACCGGAATCATTGTTCGAAGCGGCCAAAGTGCTGCTGTTGGCGGATTAATTACGAATCGCTCGGGAACAAATTATAACAAACTTCCAAAAGGAGCGGAAAATCCAATTATTAGTTTGTACGCTTCAAAAGATTTCCAAAGAAATCAAAGTCAGTTTGTTGTGTTTGTAACTCCAGTTATTAAAAGTTCGGCTAGTGCGGGTTCAGAGAAGATTAAGAAAAAGTTTCGACTGAGGGATTAATGCCGAGCGGAGCGAGGCAAAAAGTCTAGAGGACGGTGCGGGCCGAAACGGCCAAACCGGCCGGTAGGCTAGATTAGACTGACTGGTATTGAAGATTTAGATAGCTCAGCGGTGTCTAGCCTGCGCGCCGAGCGGAGCGAGGCAGGAGGCGCAGCTGGACTTAACTGCGCAAGTGTAGTGGGAAATTTGGGGGAAAATTGGTTGTTCATCAAAATTGTCATTTAATTACAATCGTTGGCGGTAAAGGCGGCATTGGCAAAAGCGTTTTTGCAGCTAACTTTGCAGCCGCACTATTAATGGATCAAAGAGTCCCTACCCTACTTATTGACGCCGATTCTAAATCTTGCGGTGACCAAAATGTTATTTTGGGTTTAAGACCAAACAAGACTTTACCAGAAGTAGCTGCCTTTGCCGGAACTTTAAATCCACAAAATATTGCCCAAGTAATCACTGCACACGCTAGCGGTTTGCATTACATCGCTGCCGTTCGCGGCGCCGATGAAACATTATCTGTTAATCCAGAACTATTTCTAAAACAGTTAGATCAACTTAGCCGTAACTATCGTTACATTATCGCAGACTTAGGAAATGACATGGGTCCCTTCCAAATGAGTTTACTGCAAGAATCTACGGCCATCGTTGTTTTGACCGCGCCAGAAGTTTTAGTTATTAATCAAACGCAAAGAATGATTCATGAACTACTTACAGCGACTTTTCCATTGGATATGTTACAATTGGTAATTAATAAAGTTTCACCGGGATCAATTAACCCTCAGGCTATTTCGCAAATGCTACGTTTGCCTATAATGGGAATGATTCCGCAAGATGACATTACCACAACAACGGCATTACAAAAATCTTTGCCTTTTATTTTTTCAAATTCAAAGGCGCCGGTTTCGGCGGCTTATTTCGAATTGGTTCGCAAAATAACTGGTGGCCCTTTACAAAGACTCAAGGCACTTAATCGCCCTCAAATAAATCCACAGATTGCCAACGCAAATACTTCTGTTGCCGTGGGCGTTTCGCAGACTTTTGGTGGCAACAGTGACGCCGCAAACGAAGCGCAACTAGATTATCGAACTACTTTAAAAATAAAAATTCATACCGAACTTATTAAGGCTATGGACTTAAAAAAAGGCATTACCGACACCCAAGGTGATATGCAAAAGGAAAAAGCTTTACGACAAAAAACCTTACAAACGATTACCTTAATTGTCGACAAGGAAGCCGGACAAATTGCCCGTGAGGAAAGATCAAAGATTATAAAAGAAGTCTTGGAAGAAGCCTTAGGTTTAGGTCCTCTGGAAGACTTATTAGCGGATAACGCCGTAACTGAAATCATGGTTAACGGACACAGAAAAATTTTCGTAGAAAAAAATGGCAAAGTATCTTTAAGCCCAGTGACCTTTACCACTAATTTACATTTAAGAAATGTTATCGAAAGAATTGTGACTCCGTTAGGGCGTCGAATCGACGAAAAAACTCCTTACGTTGATGCGCGTTTAAAAGATGGCAGTCGAGTAAATGCAATCATCGAACCTCTTTCGATTGATGGACCCGCCCTGACTATTCGTAAATTTAAAAAAGGCGGAATCAATGCAGAAAAATACGTTGAATATGGATCAATTACAAAACCCATGGTCGACTTACTTAGAATCTGTGTCGAAAACGGACTTAATGTTGTTATTTCGGGTGGAACCGGATCTGGTAAAACGAGTTTGTTAAATATGTTGTCTTCATTTATTCCCGCAAACGAACGTATCGTTACTGTAGAAGATGCGGCCGAGCTGCAATTAAATCAGGAGCATGTCGTAAGATTGGAGACTCGTCCCGCCAATATGGAAGGCACGGGTAGCGTAACGATTCGTGATCTTATCAAGAACTCACTGCGTATGCGTCCCGATCGAATCGTAGTTGGTGAGTGCCGTGACGGCGCCGCCCTGGATATGTTATCAGCAATGAATACCGGTCATGATGGATCGATGACAACAACACATGCAAATAGTCCACGTGAATGTTTAGGTCGATTAGAGACCTTATGTATGATGGCCGGAATGGATCTACCAATCCGCGCTATCCGCGAACAAATTTCCGGCGCAGTAAATTTGATCATACAAATTTCGCGTATGTCTGATGGCAGTCGTAAAGTAATTAGCGTGACTGAAGTTTGTGGCATGCAAGGCGAAACAATCACTTTACAAGAAATTTTCCGTTTCAAAGAAACTGGTTTTGATAAGAATCGAAAAATTCTAGGCCAATTCCAGGCGATGGGCTTAATTCCTACCTTCATTGAAAAATTAGAACAAAAAGGTGTTATCATTCCTAGAGACATTTTTTCTAACGAGCCAAAACAGCAGGCGGCACAATTGGGGACCAAACCAAATATGCCAAACATGAACGCGTTTAGCCAATTTAAGAAACCAACTGGAAGTGGTACATGAGTAAGATCTTATCCAATGATCTTTTTTTAATCGTTACTGTTTCCTTTTGCGTATTTTTGATCTGTTATCTGTATGTCGATAAAATTATCGCCTTCCTATACCAAAAGAGTCTGGGACAACGTGAAGAGGTCATCAGACTGTTAGACTTAATGTTTGTCGATATCGATCGCAAACGGATAACGATTACTATGTTGTTATTAAGTTTTGGTATTGGAACCGTGATGTTCTTTGTATTGTTACCAAATGTTATAGCAGGATTTATTGTAGCCTCAATTTGTGTGGTTGCTGGTTGGAGTGCTCCCATTTTAGTTATTCGATATCTTTATGACCAAAGAAATTCTAAATTTGTCGCACAAATGGTGGATGGTCTTACAATCATGGCTAACGGTATTAAATCCGGATTAAGCGTTACTCAATCTATGGAAAGAGTAGTTGATAATTTGCATGGTCCAATCGGACAAGAGTTTTCATTAGTACTTTCACAAATTCGATTAGGTCGAAGTATCGAAGAGGCTTTGATTGAGTTAACGGATAGAATTCCCGTTGCCGATGTGCAAATGTTTGTAACCGCAGTTAATATCCTAAAAGAAACCGGTGGTAACTTGGCCGAAACTTTTTCGACTATTGTTCTAACGATTCGCGAACGCCAAAAAATCGAGAAAAAAATACAGGCGATGACTGCCCAGGGCCTAATGCAGGGAATTATCATTACTTTGGTTCCCATTGTATTAATCATTGTATTCATGATCGTTGATCCTTCCTATTTTAAACCCATGTTTTCCACAACCTTAGGTCTAGTCTTGCTTGCTATCATGTTTGCATTACAAATTATTGGTGGCCTAACAATTAGAAAAATTGTTAAAATAAGTGTGTAGATTCGTCTTTTACACAGTGAGGTTCATGGATGAAACGGTCACATTTATTCGCGTTAGCGACGCTTTTCTTTTCCCTTAACTCTTTTGCAATTATCGACATGAAGAATGCTAACTTTTCGCATTCTTGGACAGATCTTGAAGCATTAGGAACTGGTTACGACTTAAAAGTAACTCGGACTTATAATAGCCGATCTCTGTTTAACGGAATGTTCGGTTTTGGTTGGTGCTCAGACTTTGAAACCAATCTTGAATTAACGGCCGAAGGTAACATCAAGTTAACAGAGTGCGGAGCCGGCCAAAAAGTTTTTTTCTTGCCAAAAGAATTTAACAAAAAAGACATCGAAAAAACAGCGACTGCAATTGTCGACAAAATGATTGCTCAAAAAGTTTTAGAAGCTAAAAATGCAAAAACAGCCAAAGAAGAGCTGATTGGTGACTCTGATAAACGTGCCCAGTACGCAATGGAATACAAAGTGACCGTTCCGATCAAAGAAGGAATGCAGTTTTATGCCAACGGTAAAGAAGTTGAAAATATTGTATACGCTAAACAACTTTATACTCGAAATATGCCAGACGGCAGCAGCATGCGCTTCAATAACCAGGGGCGATTAACCCATATGTACGATAAAAACGGAAACTATTTAAAATTTGATTACGATAAAGACAGTATCAAAGAAATTTCCGATAATAACGGTAGAAAACTAAATTTTAAATACTATCCAAATAAGAAAGTTAAAACGATTGCAGGCCCAAATAATTTAACAGCGGAATACAAGTTCGCAAATGTTGATGACTTAAGTTGGGTAAAAAATGGTTGGAATAATATCTATACCTTCGAGTACGATGATTTACACAATTTAACTAAGATGAATTATCCAGACAAAACCTTTATCGCAGTAACCTACGATAAGAAAAATGACTGGGTTTTAAGTTTTGCCGATCGTGAAAAATGCCTAGAAAAATACACTTATGAATTTTCAGAAGATGATCCGAAGAATCACTACTGGTCACTAGTTCAAAAGACTTGCGGCAAAGAAGTAACTAATGAAAGTAAACATGAGTTCTGGTATAAAAATCGCGCCGATGGACAAGTGTTTTTGCAACGTGTGGCTTCTACGGTTAATGGAAACCTGACTGATATTACTTATCACGAAACATTTGGTAAACCAGTGATTTTGGTTAGAAATAACGACCGTTCGATCTTTGACTACTATCCAAATGGTTTGGTTAAAACTAAAACAAATGCGTTTAATAAACTGAACTATGAATATGACAAACAGAACAGCAAGGTTTCTGTAGTGATTACTCAAGTGCTGAATGAAAAACTGAAAGTATTAGCGACTAAAAAGACCGAATTTAAATATGATCCAAAAGGTAATTTAACTTATGCGCAAAATTCTGAAGGTCAAAAAATCACAATGACTTATGACCCAAAAGGCAGAATCGCGACAATCACCGATCAAGCTAAAAAATTAGTTAAAATCGATTATGAAGAAAAATATGGTAAACCTGCTGTGGTTTCAAGACCTGGTTTAGGCACTATTAAAGTGACCTACAAAACGAATGGTGAAATCGACAAAGTAAATAGCAATGAAGGACCTACCGTAGCAATGCAAGTTGCCAGCACCTTTAATAATCTGTTAGACATCATTTCTCCAGCTACGGCTGAAGTATTTAATTAGGAGTGAACATGAAACTAATCTTAATAATTTCGAGTTTAATATTTTTTTCGGTCTCTTCTTTCGCCGGTGATTTGAATAATGATCCCGCAATGAAGGACTTTATTGGTAATCGAACTATGGTTCAGGCTGGTGCGGGTACTGTTGGTGGCGAATGTCCTGATGGAACTTGCTTTGATGCTTTGGATTCCAGTCCAATGGTAGGAACTAAGGGTATCTTAGGCAGCCTATTTGGCAAAATTCCTGGAATCAAAGGCAGTGCTCCGGCTGAGGGTACCGACGGCCTTTAGGTGCTTAGCAAGCGATGGGCTAAGTCCATCGCAAAGCTCCAACTCCTTAGGGCGAAAATAGCCCGCCGTTTATATTGATGGTTTGGCCATGTATATAACTAGCATCTTTAGAACACAAAAATGAAACAACACTGGCTACTTCCTCTGGCAGACCAAG
This sequence comes from Pseudobdellovibrionaceae bacterium, assembly GCA_043750675.1. GTDB lineage: Bacteria > Bdellovibrionota > Bdellovibrionia > Bdellovibrionales > Bdellovibrionaceae > JAYSSX01. The sequence continues at coordinate 7,824 of JAYVAZ010000507.1, forward strand.
TCTGCCGATAGGAATTTGCTTTTTTAATTCTGAAATATTTAAAATACTATCTGTCATTTCTGTTTCTATAACTCCAGGTGCAACCGCATTAATACGAATACCTTTCGGTGCTAACTCTTTACAAAGGGTTTTTGTCATAGCAATCAGCCCGGCTTTGCTGGCCGCATAATTCACTTGCCCCACGTTACCCGTTTGGCCAACTATTGAAGAAATATTGACTATTATACCCAGCCTATTTAACAACATTTTTTTTGCGCAAATTTTTGTTAAATAAAAGGCTCCAAATAAATTTACCTTTAATACTTTTTCGAAATTATCATCGGACATCATAAGTGCCAATTCATCAATATGAATACCTGCATTATTAATCAGTACCTCAATTTCATATTCTTTTAATTTTTTTTCAATTTCGTCTTTATTAGATATATCGAACTGAATTAGCTTACTTTCCGGGGAAAATACGTTTACTTGCCTCAACGTCTTTTCAGCTCCAGAGACGTTACCATTGTAATGCACTAATATTTTAAATCCATCTTTAGACAGGCGTATAGCTGTTGCCGCACCAATCCCCGAAGAGGCACCCGTAACCAGCACATAATTAGACATCTTAATGCTCCTATTTAACTTCCTTTTATCTCGCTTAAAGTAGAATCCCACAACTTTCTTCTAAGATGCAAAGAATCTAGGCCAGCTTGATAGGCCTGCTCTTTCATTTCATCATCTGTGCAAAGCAAATCTAAAAAATTTTCAGCCAAAAATTTATGTTCATTACCATCTACGTCTATATGCCGCTCAAAATAATAAATTAGACTTGGATACCGGGAACGTAATTCAGATTCAACATTAGAATAGTTACGAAGGCCCTCCAAAAAATGCTTAAAAATTCCTGGAATAATTTTTTCTCTCCCGAAAAAAAATGCGCCGGCTATTTGGCTAATACTTCCAGTTAAGGCTAAATTTAAATTATATTTTACAAAACTCTCCTGAGCTAAACTTAAATCCTTATAATCAAGGGAGGTCATAAAATACATAATTTTATTAATATCGGCCCCGACTTCGGCCATCGCATTACAATAAATAGTAAAATGATCTTTATTTAACCCTAAATGGTCTATGTCACTTTCTTCTGCCAAAACTAGTTCGTTAATAATTCTTACCAATTTTTTATGATATTTTGATGGACGCCAAGGCAAAGAAACACAAGTAGTCTTAATTTGTAGTGCCTTTAGCAAAGTCATAAAATCCCAAACTGCAAATACATGATTTTCCATAAAAATTCTTAGCGCCTCTTGATCCTTCAAAGCAGCATAAACAGGATGCAATTCCAGATCGCTTTGTGTCTTCTGAATGTCATTATATAGTTTTTGAATGTTCACCGATTAAAATTCCCTCAATGGTTTGATGAATAATTACATAGGTAGAATCTGGAATTTCTTCTTTCCAACTTTTAAATTTTCTTTCATAAAAATCGATCCAGTAAAAATTGTTTGAATTTTCAAAGAAGCCCGCGCAAAATAATAATGTAGATTGAAACAAATTTGATTTTTCTACTTTGTAGATATCTGCAAACATTATCCGAAATAATTCAGGAGATTTTAGATAGAATAAGATTCTATAGGCATCTGACCCCGACAGCTTTTCGATAATATTCGAGTATTGATTAACCTCATTACGTTCCCCTACTTCATCGACTTCTTTCATCTCTTTAGCTAGGAAGGCTAGACTCAATTCTGTCGACCTAGAAAAAAGTGTCTTGAAATTTTCATTTGGTTCACCGAAAAAGAAACCTTCTACTTTGCTATTATCTGAAATTTTCTTCATCAAAGCCTGGTGAAGAAAGAAAAGGTTCAACTTCATTGTAGTAGTTACATTAGAATTCAAACGCAGGCTTATCTGGGTCTTCAAACCTTCAAAAAGTTCTAAGTATTTACTACTTATTTTTTTTGTATACAACTGTTGGCTTTCCAACTGTTGCTTTAAATATCCTGTCCTCGGCTCTCGCAATTTGAACCAGAAACTAAGTGCGCTCTTTTTTAACTCCAACAATCGTTCAATTCGCAAAGATAACGTACTATTAGGATTTTTCCACGAATCAAAATAATCATAGGTAATTTGATATTTTTTTGAATCTAGAAAAAGGGGTGTTGTCATTGCAATCTGTAAGGTATGCCCTATTGAAATATAGTTTATCTTCCGATAGCTTTTCATCTTTTCCAACATTTTAAGGGTTAACTCAAAGTCCACTTCGGTTTCAGTTGGAAACCCCACTAAAAAAAGTAAACCAGTTTTTATGCCCACTTTTTCACAATGTCCTAAAAAATCATACAGATCTTCATTGGTGAATTTCTTTTTCATTTCCTTTCTTACTTCTTCGGAACCAGATTCCACACCAACGATCAGTAAATCGCAACCGGCTTCCTTTAGTAGTTCGTAAAATTCTTCTTGATGAAGGTTTGAAGGCATTACAATAAACTGTGCCCGCCAATAAAGAACTACTCCAGTCTCCTTTTGCAGCTGGATCAAGCGATTGCACATTTTAATCAGGTTTTGGACGTTTCCGTTGATTAGCGAATCTGTAAAATAGAAATAGCGTATTTTATGCTTATTATACTGATGATACATTTCATCCGCAATGACTTCTCCACTTTTATAAACATACTTTTTCCAATAGTGACTTATATCGCAAAAGGTACATTTTCTAATACAACCTCGAGACGAAGTTATATAGACCATTCGTTGATCGGTATATTTTTGAGTGGCCAGTGGACTATTTTGAATACAGTCATAAAAATCAAATGAATACTTTGAAAAATCGACATCAGAGTAGTCTGGAAAAGGCTGTAGACCTATATTCTTATTTTGCTGAAGAGACAAGGAATGATCTAAACTTTCGCCTCCTAATAATTTAACTAAGGGCTCTTCAGCGTCTCCGGGAATATAGTAGTCTATAATTTTTTCTGACTTAAAATGGTGAAATCGATTTTCAGCGTCAGTTCCCCCTATAAGAATTTTTTGCAAGGCATTTTGCCTTTTAATTTCTCGGATTAGACGATAAGAAAATTCACGATCAGCGTAAGTGATACACGAAACTCCGATATACCTAGCTTCCATATCAATCAATTTTCTTGCCCAATTGAATATAAATTCAGGAAACAGCTGCTTTTCGTATAAATCAAACTTATCCGAGTTAAAGGCCGGTGAATCTTCAAGCCAAAGACCCTTGTAGGACTCTCCGATAAAATGATACAGCTTTATGTTAAGGTCGATACATTTAACTTTAAATCCGGCCTCGGCACAAACTGCTTTCAATAGTGCTGGCCCCACATAAGGAGACGCCAAATCCATTTTTGGAACGCTGACCAAAATTAAATCATACTCCTGATCCATAAATCAGTTTTTACTTATGAATGGGCGCGATAAAATATACCCTAGGTCAATTTCATTCGGCTTAATTGAAAGTTTCTCCGCTTTGGGATTTTTATGATGATTATTATGCAGCCCTAATCCCCAGGTTAATAAAGATAAAATTAAATTGTTACTGGAGTTATCTGGCAAGTCAAAATTTCTATATCCTAAATTTTTAGTGTGGCAAAATAAATTTACAAGGCTTACCTGATGAAATGTAATTATTTGAGCCGGCAAAATCGAAAGAAAGTAAAACTTATAAGAAATGGAAATACAAATAGCAGTAAATAAATAATTTATCGGCAAATAATATTTGTGTAAGAAACGCTGATATCTATTTTTTAGAAATTCTGGACTGATATCGCCCAAAAAAGCTGTGTCCGATTCTATAAAAGTCCATCCGAAATAGGAGTGCCATCTACCTTCTTTTGGCGTATGTAGGTCTAAATCTTGATCTGCATATTTATGATGTCTACGATGAACGGCCATCCAGAACAAGGGAGAAGAATTAAGTCCCAGGCAGCCGAAAAATATAAATAAATTCTCCCAAAATTTTTTCAAAATTAGTGATTGGTGGGATAGAGCACGATGAAATGTAATTTCAATTCCTAAACATCCAAATAGCACCCAAAAAATAATTAAACAGAATAAATTCAATAGCTTAAACTGTTCAATAAACAAAAAAGTACCTAAAAAAAGTAAATGATAGATCAATACTATGTTTCTAATGGCGACGGACAAAGTCATACCCCTATTTTCATATTCCACCTTTAAAATGTCTATGGAATTAGAAAGATTAAACTCGACAAAAGGCTAGGCAACACACACTAATTTCCTTTTCTTAATATTAAAATTAAATATATTAAGACTACGGTGTGGGTAATTTAAAAATGATAAAAGAATTTAAAAATATTCGTAATGAAACTTTACGTATTACTAATCAATTGCAAGTTGAGGACATGTGTACCCAATCATCAAAGGACACCTCGCCAGCAAAATGGCATTTAGGACATACCTCCTGGTTTTTTGAAGTTTTTTTATTAAAACCATTTCTTAAGGGCTACAAAGAATTCTTTCCAGACAGCTCCTTGTTTTTCAATTCTTACTATAAGTCGGTCGGCCAACACATTTCTAGCCGGCAACGCGGACGCATGTCGCGGCCAACCACCGAAGAAATACTGCAATACAGAAATTATGCTGATCTACACATGACTTCTCTGTTGGAAAAAAAACTAACTCCTGAAGTTTCGAAGATTCTGTTGTTGGGCATAAATCACGAACAGCAGCACCAAGAACTTCTGTGGATAGACATCAAACACTTATTATTCCATCAAATCTACCCAGTGATTTTGCCGAAGGCCAAATTTAGCTTTTTAATGGGCGACAACCCCAAGAACTCTTGGAGCAACTATAAAGCCGGTGTGTACGAAGTAGGGGCGGAAAATAGTTTAGATTTTTGTTTTGATAATGAACTGCCGCGCCACTCTGTCTTCATTCAAAATTTTCAGATCTCCGAAAATTTGGTCTCAAATGGGGAGTACCTAGAATTCATAAACGACGGTGGGTATAAAAATCCAAATTTTTGGTATTCGGATGGTTGGAATTGGGTACAAACTCAAAAAAACCTGTCACCACTTTATTGGAAATTTAAAAATAAACGATGGCAAATGTATGATCTATCCTCATTTGCGGAACTGAATCTGAACGACCCAGTTACCCATATCAATTTTTATGAAGCTTCGGCCTACGCACGCTATAAAAACAAACGTTTGCCAACTGAACAAGAATGGGAATTAGCGGCTGGACAAGCGGCTAAATTGAATAAAACAAATTGGTTCTATCAGGCTTGGCAATGGACTTCCAGTCCCTACCAAGCTTACCCTGGTCATCGATGGGAACGGGACGCCCTTGGAGAATACAATTCTAAATTTATGGTCAACCAGTTCGTATTAAAAGGTGCCAGCCTGTTTACCCCAAAAGGACATCACCGACTTTCTTATCGAAACTTTTTTTACCCAGATAAAAAATGGCCTCTTACGGGAATTCGACTGGCCCAGGATGCTACGTGAATTTGATCACAGAAGTCCTGAATGGTCTGAAAAAAATACCCAAAGAAATTAATTCTAAATTTTTTTACGATGAAAAAGGATCTGACCTTTTTAATCAAATTACTTTATTAAAAGATTACTACCTCACACAATGTGAAATCGCAATTATTAGAGAATATATTTTACACCCTGACATTTTTGGTTTTATTGATTCCTTTGATATTATTGAGTTAGGATCTGGCGATGGATCAAAAGCAGAAATTCTAATAAACCAGCTAAAATCTTTTGTTTCCGCCCTAAATTATTTTTCAATCGATATTTCAAAATTTGCTTTAGAAAAAGTAAAAAGTAAATTGGAAAAAACGGAGCCCAGCGGCTTAAAAGTAAAGGTCTATTTTATACACCAAGAATTTCTATCAGGCTTAAAGCACGCCTTTAGCATGAATAACAATAGGAAACTTGTTTTATTTTTGGGGTCGTCCATCGGAAACATGACCAGTGAGGAAACGACTGAATTTTTAAGAATAGTATCAGCAACTTTAGGAGCATATGATCGCCTCTTAATTGGATTTGACCTAAAAAAAGAACAAGAGGTTTTAGATCGTGCTTATAATGATAGCGTAGGATTAACCGCTCGTTTCAATCTGAATTTACTTACTCGATTCAATAAGGAATTTAATGCCAATTTTAATCTAGATAACTTTTCTCATTTTGCAAAATACAACTCAACAATTGGAGCCATGGAAAGCTTCCTCATTTCTAACAAAAAACAAAGTGTCATATTCCCTATTTCAGGAGACGAAATTAAGTTTAGTGAAGGTGAAAAAATTCATACTGAATATTCATTCAAGTATGACCTAGAAATTATCAAGGAATTTGCTAGGACTTCAAATCTGCAAATAGAAAAGCAATTCAAAGATAAAAATAATTATTTCTGTCTCACTCTTTTTAGAAAGGCCTAGGCGGACTGCGTTAGCTTCACAACTAGTTAATTTTTGCCAATACATATTCAACCTATTATAATTTATTCTTAGATGATCAAAAAATTTTCTAAAAAAATTAAATCCGTAATCTATTTACCTAACGAAAATGCTGAAGCTAAATTACTTACTCATTCTATTGATATTTTTAAAAATTTGCCCCTGCCTTCAATACATTATATTGACCAAGAGGGTCTTGAACACACGAATACTATTCCTTCTAAATTTCTTCGAATGTGTAATAAAAATGCTCTACTTGCTATAGAAGCATTAAATGATTTGAATTTGAAGACAGAAATCCAGGCAATGGATAAAAGTCGGATTGGACTGTACGTAGCCGGGCCGTGGTCACTTCTTAATATTGAAGTGTCGAATGCCGTTAAACGCGAGGGGCTGTCTCCTTACTCCGCAATGAAAAATTATTCTAATCCTAAATTCAATTTAAAGAATCTACTTTCGCACTTACCTGGACACCTATCTATTCACTTTGGAATTACCGGCCCCGCAAATAGTTTTCACGACTTAAATTGTGCAAAACATGCCATTGAGTGTGCTACTTGGGATTTAAAATCTAACTTTGTAGATATGGCTATTATTGTGGTGCTAAACACTTATGACGAACTAATTACCGCCGCTGAACAAGCCTATTTTTTTTCCGAGAATGTCTTTTTTGAGTGCGCCTGTACTATAATATTAAAACAAGCTGATCTATCAAATACCGACTTAGTTTTTAAAGAGCCGTCATCCAAACGACTGGGCTATTTGCATCCAATTCAACATTTGTGGGATTTAAAATGAATGATTTAGAAATAACGGAAACAATCAAGCTGGCCCTGAGAAACGTTTGTAACGATAAGTCACTTATTATTGAAGACCATATGAGTCTCTTTGAGGATTTTAAGTTAGATTCTTTAGATTTTGTAGAATTTGTTCAAGAAATAGAAATGTCTGTGGGCTACAAATTAGATATGGATCTATTTCTAAAAAAATCTCAAAACAAAAACTTTAAAAATTTAGTTTTTTTAGATTTTGTAAATTATGTAATTTCCCTGAAAGAAAATAAAGCCAATGGCTGAAGTAAATTGTATAATTTCAGATTATAACATTATTACTCCCTATGGATTAGGTTTAGACAAAAACCTCAATAGCATCTTATCTAACGAAAATGCGATTTCTAAAGTATCTGGAAACTTCGGTGGCAGCGACTTTTCCGTTCCTCATTACGGCAGTTTGAAGTATCAGGACTTAGGCTTCAAAGAAGATTCAGAATATTCGAAACATCACTTTGTGGCTAAAATGCTAATAGATAGTCTGCAGAAAAAAATTGAAGGTAGAAAAGTAGATGCGGTTCTCATTTTATGCAAACATTTTTTAATTAAGGACCTAACTCCCACCCCAATTCCTGTTGTAAAAAAATTGGATCCCAATTTTTTTCTGGCGAACTTTATTTTTCACTATTTAAAAACTTCCTGTAGCCTTTCGCTTGAACGTGACCAAATCTATGAAATCAACAATACCTGCACAACGGGGACATCTTTGATCTCTATGGCGGCACAAGGAATAGGTCACAATAACTGGAACAATGTACTAGTTATGGCCATTGATATTGCCGATCCCTTTACTTTAAGTTCACTTTTTAATCTAGGCGCCTTAAGTACCCATGAGGACCCGAATCAGGCCTCAAGACCTTTTGATAAAAAAAGGCAAGGATTCGTGAAATCTGACGGCGGGGCCATTGCACTTATCGAAAGCGAACATATGCTAAAAAGATCTGCAACCGATTCTCCACTGCGTGTATTGAAGTTTTGCCAAACTTCAGATGCTTACCATTTAACAGAAGGGCACCCTGAAGGAAAATTTGTTGAGCTGGCAATGAAAAATGCGCTCGCTCGTTCCAATTTAAACATTAAAGATTTAGCATTTATCAAAGCCCATGGCACTGGTACTGTGTTCAATGATCAGCACGAATTTACCGCGATTAAACGTCTTTTAGGCGAACACGTTGCTTCAGTTCCTGTTACTTCCCTCAAGGGACACCTCGGACACACAACGGATGCATCTGGCCTTATTGAAACTCTTTTGGCAGGCTATGCTTTTCATAGTAATGTAATTTTGCCCATTAAAAACTTAACACAAACAGAGTTCGATTTAAATTTTCCAACTAGTGCGGTAAAAAATGCATCTGGTAGATACTTTTTAAGTAATAATTTCGGTTTCGGTGGTTATAACTCGTCAATTATTATTGATAAAAAAATATAATGGTTACAATTTGAGTTTTATTAATGCGCAATGGAAAAGAATAAGTCAGCGAACCGATTATTTGCTAGTCATCGGGCTTCTGCTCTATTTCTTTTTGGCGTACACCCTTCCCAGTGAGTATTGGTGGCTGGGATGTCTAACAATTGCCCTTTGCCATTTTTTTCCTAAAAGGCGTTTAGAAATTCTATCCGTTATATCTTTTGCTTTTGGACTATTTTTAACCAATACCTTTTTTAGTTTGGCACATTTTGGAAATATTGAAACTGACGTATTTACACTTACAAAAACAAACTATTCAAGCATTCGCTACTCAGAAAACTTGTATAAATTTGTATCTTTAATTTTATATTTTTTATTCTTAATTTCGTTAAGATTAATTTACGCCAAATTTTTTAAAAAATTCAGTATAATTAGTATCTGTTTTGTCCTTTTAATTTACAGCTTGATTTTATATTCCTGTCTTAAAATTGCTCCATTTTTGAATACTGAATTGCTATTTTTGTTAGAATTATTTTTACTTATTCTACTAAAACATGTTTGGTATGCCCTGCTACTAATTAGAACACATAATTTCGCAGCCCAAAAATTTGATTTGAACTTTGTAGCTTCTAGTCTATTACCGTTTTGGACCATCACTGGCGAGCCCAGAGAAACTTATAGTATAGAAAATTATTTTGCATCTCCTATAGAACGTTTAGTTTGTTATCAGAGAGGGGTACGGGCTCTGTTTGAAGCCTTCGTCTATTTGCAAATTGCAATGGCAATATATTTAGTAGTGCATTTTCTGATTCTTAAAAAATTACCTGATCTTCAAAAAATAGATTCTATTCAAACGTTTTATAATTATTCATTTCGCAATGTAGGGCGGTTTTCCTTACTAGTGTCTTGGATATTAGTAGTCACAAAAGGTATTACAAGTTTGCTTTTGACCTCTTATGTCTACGGACAAACCTTTGTGGGGCTTGCAAGGATGTGTGGTGTCGATTTAACAGACGCCGTTAACAAACCCTGGAAATCAGAAACATTTTACGAATTCATTTCTAGGTCCATGTATTATTACAATCAAACCCTTGAGTCTAATTTCATCTTCCCTCTTTTGGATTTATTTAAAAAATTAAAAATTTTTCAGCGATTTAGAAAACTTTTTATAGGTATATCGGTTTTTATAGCGATCATTGTCGGTGGGCTCATTTTTCATATCCTACGTGACCCCGTGAATATTTTAAAATTGGGTTTTTTAGGAGCTGTGGATTTATATATTCAAAGAAGTTTTTTATATTTTCTTATTTTAGCAATTGCTATTGTATTCTCGATACTCATTGAAAAAGGATATAGATATACTACCACTTCAATTAACAAGCGGGTTCTAAAAATAGGTATTTATCTATTTATATATAGTCTTATTTACCTGTGCTACTATGTTTTCGATATAAAACTTTTATATAAATTATATTGCTATTTATTTGGATTTTAATTTGTGATTAGGCTAATATTTAAATTATGGATTTAAAAGAAGCTAAAGAAAATATTCAAATATCACTTCAAAAAGTTACTGGAGAGTCGCATCTATCGGTTGAAGACGATATGATATTTTATGAAGACTTTGATTTAGATTCTATAGACTTTTTAGAATTTATATTTCATGTTGAAAAGTTGACTGGGATAGAGATCGTGGTAAATGATTTATTGATGAGTGAATCTATCAAATCCGTTAAACGAATGACTGTGTCCCAATTTGGCCAATTTATTATTGACCAAATTAAGAAAAAAAAATCACTCAGTTAATCCTACGGCA
>JAYVAZ010000508.1:0-3620 GCA_043750675.1 Pseudobdellovibrionaceae bacterium
CCAGAATACTCCTGACGGAAGTCTAGTTACTAGGACTCAAATTAGTTTAAAACAAGCTAAGACGCACTTAAGCATAGGTTTTTCTGAAATGCACCCTACTTTTGAATTTAAATCTTAACTATTTTCCCAGTGTTCCGATAAGAGACGTAGGAGAATTCATGGCTACGATTGATAAATTGTTTGAAACAATGGTAGAAAAAGGTGCTTCCGATTTGCACGTCACCAGCGGTGCTCCTCCTATTTTACGTCTGCATGGAAATATGATGCCACTTGAGTACAAGGATTTAACAAATCAGGACGTACAAGCACTTATCTTTGAAATTCTCACCGAAAAACAGAAAAAAGCTTTCATTGAAAAGTGGGAATTGGATTTCGCTTATACTATTGCAGGTGCTGGTCGCTTTCGCTGTAACGTATTCATGCAACGTAAAGGTTTGGGAGCAGTATTCCGGGTTATTCCAGAAAAAATTAAAACCCCACAAGAATTAAATCTTCCTTCTAGTCTAATTGACTTGATCGATTGTGATAAAGGGTTAGTTCTTGTAACAGGTCCAACCGGTTCGGGTAAATCTACAACTCTGGCCGCATTGATTCATCATATTAATATGACGAAAGATGCGCATATCATCACGGTTGAAGATCCTATCGAGTTCGTACATCAAAATATTAAATGCTTAGTGAATCAACGCGAAGTCGGAACACATACAAAATCATTTGCGAATGCCTTAAAATCGGCGCTTCGGGAAGATCCAGATATTATGCTTGTAGGCGAGATGCGTGACTTGGAAACTATTTCTCTAGCCTTAACCGCAGCCGAAACGGGTCACTTAGTTTTTGGAACTTTACACACGAACTCTGCAGCAAAAACGGTCGATCGTATTATTGACGTTTTCCCCGAAGGTCAGCAGCAGCAAATCCGTACAATGTTATCAGAGTCCCTGCGTGGAGTTGTTGCACAAACTCTTTTTACTCGTGTCGATGGGCAAGGTCGCGTGGCGGCTTACGAAATTATGAAATCCACAAAAGCCGTTACAAATTTAATACGAGAAAATAAATTACATCAAATTCCTTCGATCATTCAGACTGGTCAAAAACAAGGTATGGTGCTTTTTGAAAAATCCGTTGATGACCTTTTGAAAAAAGGTTTGATTTCGAAGGCAGACGCCAATTCATTCCTAGGTAAAGATTTAGATGAAGATGGAAAATCAATGGGAAGCAGTTTAGAGCCCTATACCGGTGCCAAAAAAGTCAGTTAATTAAAACTGAAACTCAACTTGAGTTACTGGAAAAAAGGCTTCCTGATTGGAGCCTTTTTTATTTAGGTCATTACGTAAATCCAGTTTATTAAAAGCCGCGTAGGAAACCTTTACCGCATTTTGGGAATCGATTAACAAGGCATCATTTACTTGTGAGGTCTCTTTGTGAGTGGCCACATAAATGGTTCCGCCAATAAGCCCCAAAAGTAAACCCGTCGTGATATTTTCCGTATGCGATTGGGGATTAGAATAAAAAATCAAAGAACCTAATCCAGCACCGGCGCCTATCACACCTCCGAACATAATGGTGGCCGCGTTTTTTCTAAAAGCTTCGGCTTGCGCATAACTGGAAAAAACAGAAAGGGACAAGTTGAATAAAACGACATAAATAGCAAATTTTTTCATATTTTTAATCCATCTTTTCTGATTTCAAAGGTACCAAGTGCCTCATAACTATTTTCCATTTTTGTTTTTTGAATTTCAACCACTTTTGAGAACAGCGGGCCTTTTTTTAATTGCTTTTCAATTTCACTTAATTCGGTATCTTCTGCAGCTATGAGTGCTTCCACCGATCCATCTTCTAAATTTCTGACCCAACCTTCATATTTTTTAATTAAACAAAATTTTTGAACAAATCGACGATATCCGACTCCTTGAACTTTGCCACTGATAATAAATCGATACAGCTGCTTCACTCTTGACTCTTTTCTTTAATTAAGTTCATCATGGGGGTTAGGCGTAGGTCAACCAGGGAGACTCATGTTTTTGGCCGTAGAAATTATTAAAAAGAAACGTCGCGGGTTGGCCTTGACCAATGAAGAAATTAATTTTTTTATTCAAGATTATACTGTAGGCAAATTACCTGACTATCAAATGTCGGCCTTACTAATGGCGATTTTTTTTAATGGCATGAACGACGTCGAAACAAATTCATTAACTAAAAGTATGTTGAATTCAGGGATCACAATTGATTTAAAATCCATTGAAGGATTTAAAGTTGATAAACACAGTACTGGTGGTGTTGGCGACAAAACTAGTCTGATCTTGGGCCCCATAGTTGCGGCTGCAGGAATTTCCGTTCCGATGATCTCGGGCAGAGGCCTAGGACACACGGGTGGAACTTTGGACAAGCTAGAAAGTATCCCGGGGTTTAATACCCAGTTAACTTTGGAACAGTTTATTTCCGCAATTAAAAAAATTAAAATTTGTTTCATCGGGCAAACCAAAGATATTTGCCCGGCCGATAAGAAAATTTATTCGTTACGTGACGTAACAGCAACTGTGGAAAGCCTTCCCCTAATCTGCGCTAGCATCATGTCCAAAAAGCTGGCTGAAGGCGCAGACGGTTTAGTACTAGATGTAAAATATGGGGACGGCGCTTTTATGAAAACCGCTGAAAAAGCCGAAGAGTTAGCCTTGGCGCTAATGTCCATCGCAAAATCCAATGGCAAAAAGGTAGCTGCGGTTCTGTCGGATATGAATCAGCCGTTAGGCCGATTTGCCGGGAATTCTTTAGAGATAAATGAGTGTATCGAGATCATGCAGAATAAAACCTTTCCTAATTCTTTAGGTCGTGATGTTTACCAAGAAACCCGCGACTTAAGCACAAAACTATCTGGAATTATGCTTTTTTTAGCCGGAAAAACAAAAACCGAAACTGAAGGAATCCAGTTAGCCGAACTGATGTTAACCTCTGGAAAAGCATTGGCTAAGTTTTACGAGCTTTGTGAAATTCATAGTGGGTCTTTAAAAGATCTGCCGGAACCGAAAAATATTTTAGAAGTAAAATCTAAAACATCAGGTTATATCAATTCTTACCAAACTGAAAAAATCGGAATGTGCGGAGTAAAAATCAAAGCCGGGCGTTCAGTAATCTCTGATGTGATCGAACCCACTGCCGGAATCGAGTTTTTTTACAAAATCGGTGAAAAAATAAACTCAGGGGATATCTTGTTTAAAATTTACGGTGCCGATTTAGAATTACTTAAGACGGTTAAACAAGATTTAGAAAATGCAGTGATTATCAAATCGGAAAAGCTAAATTCGCTTCCGTTAGTATTGAAAACTATTTATTAGATTCAGCCTATTATTTAATAGGGAGGACTTATGCAAAACGCACAACAAATTATCTCCGAGCTGCAAGAAACCCAGCAATTTCTAAAGGCCAAACTTCCAATCAAACCAAAAATCGGTATCGTTTTAGGATCAGGCTTGGGCGCGTTTATCAAAAATATGAAAGTAGATTTGACGATACCGTTTAAAGACATTCCTAATTTTTCTGCTCCTACGGTTGATGGGCACAGTGGTAATTTTATTTTTGGACACGTTGGAACTGTTCCATTAGTTGCCCTTCAGGGAAGAAAT
>JAYVAZ010000509.1:0-12226 GCA_043750675.1 Pseudobdellovibrionaceae bacterium
ATCGCTGACCCCTGCGGTAATTAAACCAACTAAAATATATCCCGAATTCGAAATGCTTGAATACGCCAGCATCCTCTTGAAGTTGTTTTGTAATACGGCAGCCACGTTTCCAACAATCATGGTAATAACCGCCAACCATTGCAAAAAATCAAAGATGTTTTCATTCCCAATCAAGGGTCTTGCTCCAAGAATTCGTAAAAACGCCGCGAAGGAAACTGTTTTTACTGCAGTTGCCATAAAGGCCGTATGCGGAGTAGGAGCGCCTTGATAAACATCAGGAGTCCAAGCATGAAAAGGTGCGATAGAAACCTTGAAGCAAAATCCTAAAATCACCATCGTGATTCCGAAGATAAATAATTTGTTTGTCGCAACTAATTCGGGAGTTTTTTGTACTAGATCAACCAGGTAAGTGCTTCCCGCTGAGCCGAATACAAAAGAAATACCATATAGAAAAATCGCAGAAGCGAAACTTCCTAAAATAAAATACTTAAAAGCGGCTTCTTTTGATAGTTTTTGTTCATGCGACATTCCTATCATCATGTACAAAGCCAAAGACATTATTTCTAATCCGATAAATACTGTTAAAAGATCCGTTGCTGAAATTAAAATCAACATCCCTAGGGTGGAATTCAGTGCCAAAAAAATCAATTCTGAAAACTGATGCCCTGAAGTTGCGGGATTATCATACATCATTAGGATGGCCATCGCGGCACTTCCCAAAGCAATAAGACTCATCCAGGTCGTAGTTTGATCAAACACTAAGGTATTCATGAAAGCTGTTTTTCCAGCACCAGATACTATCATCATTAATACAAATGTTGCCAGGAGTCCGCCCAGACCTTGGAACATTGTTGCTGCTGCTGGTTGTTCTGCATTTCCCCGAAGAACTTTAATAGTGATTGGAATAATACTTGTTAAAAACAACGCCAAAAATGGCGTAATTAATAATATATCATTGATGCCTATTTGATTCATTTAGTTACCTCGGTAGCTGGTGCTTGAGCATAAACTTTCTCAGCAGGGTTTTCTAAAACCGTTAATTCATAGTTTGAATGGTTCACAATCAAATGATCGATGCTTTTCTTAGAATAATTTAAAAATTGATTAGGAAATAAACCCATCCAGAAAACCAAAACTATCAGCGGCGCAAGAACCACCATTTCACGAATACTTAAATCATGAAGGGGGTGTTTAGCATCCGAAGCCAGTTCGCCTTTTGGTCCAAAGAAAACTCTTTTAAACATCCACAACATATATACAGCACCTAGTACAACGCCAGTCACGGCAACAGAACCAAAGAAAACGTCGGCTTTAAATGCCCCCAATAAGATAAAGAACTCACCAATAAACCCATTGGTTAGCGGCACTGCAATGCTAGATAAAGTCATAATAAAAAAGGCGATAGTAAATAAAGGAATAACAGCGGCGATTCCACCGTACTTTGAAATTTCGCGCGAATGCGTTCTTTCGTAAATCATACCAACCAGCAGGAACAGTGCACCGGTGCTGATACCATGATTCAACATCTGGTAAAGGCTTCCTGTGATTCCAAAATGATTAAGTGAAAACAAACCAATCAAAACATAACCCATATGAGAGACCGATGAATAGGCTACCAGTTTTTTAATATCTGGTTGAATCATGGCAACCAACGCCCCATAAACAATGCCGATTGTTCCCACTAACATAAATAGCCAAGCCCAGTATTCAGTGGCCTCCGGAAATACTGGAATAACCCAACGTAAAAAACCATAAGTTCCCATTTTCAACATTACGCCGGCTAATATTACTGAACCTGGAGTTGGGGCTTCCACGTGGGCGTCAGGTAACCAAGTGTGAAAAGGAAAAACCGGAACTTTGATCGCAAAGGCAATTGAGAACGCAAAAAATAATAAAGTTTGAACACTGAAAAATTGTCCCCCAACGAAAGGGATTTGCAATTTATAGAAATCCAGCAAACTGGCGCTCATATGCCCAAAAGACTCTTGGGTTAAGAACATCATATAAATGATCGCTACTAACATTAGGACAGATCCCGCCATTGTGTAGATAAAGAATTTGATCGTTGCATAAATTCTTCTTGGACCACCCCAAATTCCTACCATAAAATACATTGGTACTAGCGACAGTTCCCAGAATAGGTAGAAGAAAATCGCATCAATTGCTAAAAAGGTTCCCAGCATTGCTGTTTGCAATACAAACATCGCGGCGTGAAATCCTTTGATTTTTTGGTCAATCGAATGCCAGGCGCCCAAAATAATTATCGGGACTAAAAAACTAGTGAGCAAAACCAACCACAGTGACAAGCCATCTAATCCTAGGAAGTAGTTAATTCCGTATTGGGAAATCCACGGATATTTTTCAACCAATTGTAAACTGGCGCTATCAGGATTGTATTTCCATAAAAGACTAAGACTTAACAAAAACTCAATCAATGAAAGACCCAAGGCTAAAGGTCTAACAGTATGTTTGTTCGGCCAGAATGTGATCACAATGGCGCAAATCAACGGTAAAAAAACAATCGCAGATAAAATCATAATTACCTCAATAAAATAAATGTCAACGTGGTCACAATACCCAAAGCAATGTACATGGCATATTGTTGAATATTACCATTCTGAAAGTTTCGAACTAACTGACCGCCGCCCTTAACCAGGTCAGAAACAAAATAAGTCGCCTTATCGATAAAATTCACATCAATATACAACCAAATGTTCTGACTCAATTTAATTAAAGGATTAATAATAGTTTTGAAATACAATTCATCGACGAAAAATTTATTGAAGATCAATTGGTATATAGGACCGCTGGCCTTAGCTACTTTTTCTGGTTTAGTAAGATCTTTAACGTAAAAATGATACGCCGTGAATGCTGAAAGCGCAGCCAACGCAACCGAAACACCCATCAACATCCATTCTTCGCTGGCTTCCGCTTCCGCAATTCCGGGAACGGCGACGACGGCATGGTGAAACCACTGTTCTAAAACATTTGGAATGTGACCTAGATTTTCCCCGATAACATGTGGAATACCTATCCATCCACCTATCGCCGATAAAACCGCTAAAACTATTAAAGGTATCGTCATTGTCGGAGGCGACTCATGTGGGTGCACGCTGGCCGGAACTCGTGATTTACCCCAAAACGTTAACGCCATTAAACGAGTCATATAGAATGCCGTCAAAGCCGCACCAAGTGCGCCCATAATCCACAAAGCCTTATTTCCTAATGGACTATGATAAGACATCCATAAAATTTCATCTTTAGAAAAGAAACCCGCAAACGGAGGCAAACCAATGATTGCAATCCAACCAATTAAAAATGTTGCATGTGTGATTGGAAGATATTTTTTAAGACCACCCATTTTACGAATGTCTTGTTCTTCGTGCATGGCATGAATGACACTTCCAGAACCTAAGAACATCAGAGCTTTAAAAAAAGCATGAGTCATTAAATGAAACATGGCTGCGCCGAATGCGCCGACTCCGCAAGCAAGAAACATATACCCCAGTTGCGAAACAGTCGAATATGCCAGAACTTTTTTAATATCCCACTGAGTAAGTCCAATCAATGCTGCAAAAACTACGGTTGCAGCGCCTATGCAGGCGATGATCAGCATCGTATTCGGAGCCAAGATAAATAAAGGATTCAAGCGCACAATCATGTAAACCCCAGCCGTCACCATCGTTGCCGCATGGATCAATGCCGATACTGGAGTCGGGCCCGCCATGGCATCTGGAAGCCAAACGTATAAGGGAATTTGTGCTGATTTTCCCGTGGCACCGATAAATAGAAATAACGTTCCTAAGGTAATTGCCCCCACCCATGTGTAGTCAGGGTTTGCAGGCAACAAACTAATTAGATCTATAAACTTTAAAGTTCCAAAATTGTAAAACAAAATAAACATACCGATAATAAAGGCCGCATCACCAATTCGATTGGTAATAAATGCCTTCATTCCGGCTGCTGCCTTTTCTTTGTCGGTAAACCAAAATCCGATTAATAAATACGAACAAAGACCGACGCCTTCCCAGCCCACAAACATAACCAGCAAATTGTCGCCTAATACTAACAACAACATGTTGAATAAGAATAAATTTAAATAGGAAAAGTATTTTGCCGCACCTTTATCGTGGTGCATGTAGCCGATACTGAATAAATGAATCAAGGACCCTACGCCAGTGATAACTAAAATCATGATCATTGAAATCGGGTCGATCACAAATCCGGCATCGACCTTAAAAGAATCGATAGCTATCCATTGAAAAAAGCTAACCGCAATTCTTCGCGTTTCCGCTGGCATGGAAACCAATTCAACCGATAAAATAACGGTCGCAATAAAAGAGATCGCAACAGCAACCGTCGCAATAATTCCGGCCACATTTGCTGAATGCTTTTGATATCTTAATCCGTTAATTAAGAAACCTACAAACGGAGCTAATATTAATATGGCCACTAGTACTTCATAATTCATTTTAGCCTCTTAAGTGTTCGAAGAACTTAATATTTACTTCTTTAAATCGTTTAAAAATAGAAACAGCAAGAGCCAATCCAACGGCTGCTTCGGCTGCCGCAATCGTCATTACAAAGAAAACCATAATTTGGCCTTCTTGTTTTCCTAAATAATGACTGAAGGCTACGAAACTTAAATTTACAGAGTTCAGCATTAATTCGATCGACATCAATAATACAATAGCGTTTTTTCGTAACAAAACTCCTGTCATACCGATGCAAAACATCACTGCTGATAAAACCAAATAGTGAGATAGCCCCACCTGAGTAAACATATCAGTGCTTAGCATGTGTGCCCCCTTTGCTTCTAGAAAGCGCTACCGCTCCCACCGCTACAACTAAAAGTAAAATACCCAACGCTTCAAATCCAAAAAGATATTGTGTGAATAAAAGTTTTCCTAAAGCCTTCGTTCCATCACCGGCAACTAAAACTTCTGAATTACCTGGAGGCTGCATTAAAGAGTTTGCAGATAATATTGCGCCGATTACTAATCCCGCCAACATTCCAACGGCTGCGATTTTAAATCCGCCAGAAATTTTCCCGCGCGTGAAGGCCTGAAGTTCGTGTTTTAAATCGAACAACATTAAAACCATTACAAAGAGTACGGTGACTGCACCCGCATAAACAATCAGCTGAACGCCGGCGATAAAATAGGCCTGAAGAGTAACGAACAAGGCCGCTACTCCCACCATGGTCATCACCAAAGATAACGCCGAAAAAACCGGGTTAGGAATTGAAATTACCATCAATGCCGAACAGACGGTGATGATCGATAAAAACCAAAATAAAAATGCTTCAATATTCAAACAACACCTCTTGCTTAACTATTACGTTTTAACTCTGAGTAACAAAAATAATAACCGCAGTGGCAATCGTATTAAACAAAGCCCACGGCAACATCGTTTTCCAGCCCAAGTCCATCAATTGATCGTACCGAAATCGCGGCAACGTCCAACGAACCTGAATATATAACCATAAAAAAACCGCAATCTTTGCGAACAGTACAGCAAAATGAATCAAACCCGTAACTACGCTGGCTACTGTCCCTACTCCAAAAATCCCTTGTGCCCAGGTAAGGACATCGGCCGGAGTAACAAAGGGAAGTTGATATCCCCCAAAGAAAAAAGTCGCCATTAGTGCCGAAGCCACCAACATATGACCGTATTCGCCAATAAAAAATAAAAGCATTTTAAATCCGCCATATTCAACGTGGAATCCGGCAACTAGTTCGGCTTCACCTTCGGCCAAGTCAAAAGGCAATCGATTGCTTTCTGCAAAAGTAGCGGCAAAGAAAATGATCGCGCCCAGAGGTTGAAAAAAGATTCCCCAGTTGGGCAAAAATGGAATCACCATTTTTGATCCAGAAATGGAAAAGTTCAATGCGCCGGTTTGTAACTGAATCATGTCGGTTAAATTGAATGTTCCGTACATTAAAATAATTCCAACAATGGAAAGACCTAGCGCCAATTCGTAACTGATAATCTGCGCGCTGGCCCGCAAGGCACCTAACAATGAATATTTATTTCCCGATCCCCAGCCCGCCATTAAAATGGAATAAGAAGCCAAAGAAGAAACTCCTAAAATAAAAACAATTCCAACGCCAACTTCGTAACCTTGAACTAAAAAAGTGTAAGGGCCCCAAGACGCACCTAACATTTCAAAAGCCTCAATGTGCATAGGCGTTCCCAAAGGAATCGCACAAAAAGCTAAGGCAGCAGGAACCAAAGCAACCACTGGAGCTCCATAATAAAGGACTCTTACGCCGTTTGCAGGCATAAATTCTTCTTTGGTTAAAAACTTAACAGCATCAGCTAGAAGTTGCATAAGGCCCAAAGGACCAACACGATTCGGACCAAAACGATTTTGAATAAATCCGGAACCGCGGCGCTCTAACCAAACCAAAATCGGTACTGCTTGCACCATAATTAGAAAGATCAAAATAAGTTTTACTGCATTAACTGTGATCTCAAAAACATCATGTCCCATGAAATTATTCCCAATCCAAAGCTTTAGATTTTACTTCCCAAAATAAACCAAAAATAAATATCGCTAAAAATACGAACATAGAAATCATTACCGAAACACCCATTCCGATTTGAATAAATTCTCTAAAACTGGTTGCCCACGGATACATAAAGATAATTTCGATATCAAATACGATGAACAAAATTGCGGTTAAGTAAAACTTTACGCTAACTTTAGTGTCTTTCTTTTCTTGTGCAGGAATACCACATTCGTAAGATTCAAACTTAACGGGATCTTGTTTTGTTTTGCCGCCCGTTTTTGATGCTAAGAAAAGCAAAAAACAGCCAAACAAAGTAATAAAAACAGCTATAAAAATAACCGCTTCTAAAGGCATAGTAACCCCCATTAAAGTATTTAAAACCTGACTATACTCAGCACATTAGCTTTTTCCAAGAATTAACAATAGTCTCACTTAATAAATAGTGGCATTATCTTTCTTCCGGAGTTTGCCTTTGCAATTAAAATTAGCAGATATTTTAAACAGAGAATTCAATCGAAAAGCCGCTTCGATTAAAGTGGTTGGTAATCGTTCCAGCCTTCCCCTGGCTTTTTTATTTAGCCAAGAGACTCCTTTGCTCCTTTCTAAATTGCCGCACATAATCATTATGGAAAGTTTAGAAGATTGTTACAAGTTCCAGCAACTTATAGAGTTTTTTGATCTGAAGTGTTCAGTTGAAATTTTGGAGTCTTACGATGTCAGCCCGTATTCTGGGTTGGAAAACAAGTCGTCTTTGCCCGCAGAAAGAATTCGTTTTCTTTATAAACTAAATCAAAATTCACAACAGTCGCTTTTTTTAATCCCGGTTCCGGCTTTGCTTCAAAAAACGATTCCACTTTCAATGCTTAAAAATCTATCAATTACTTTTCAAAAAAACAGTGTGATTGACTCCAATGTTGCCGACTTTTTAAATAACCTTGGCTATCAATCAACTTCGTATGTGGAAGATGTCGGACAATATTCTATCCGGGGTGGAATTGTAGATATTTTTTCGCCGTACACCATAGAGCCTTATCGGTTTGAATTGTTTGGTGACGAGGTTCAATCCATACGGCACTTTTCTTGTTCAGATCAAAGATCAAAGGACGAAGTTACTCGCGCTATTATTTTACCCGCAAAAGAATCTTTGTACTTAGATGAAAACTTAGAAAACATTGTTGATAGATATCAAGAAGATATCGCCACCGGAGCTTCAGCGAACAAATCCGTTGCTGAAGACACCATTCGTTCTTTATCACGAAAACAATATTTTAGTGGCCACGAATTTTTCCTACCGTATTTTTATAAACAGCTTAGCACCGTCTTTGATTTTATTCCTTCCCAAGCCCATTTCTGGATATTCGAGCCTATGGCCTGTCAACAGGCTGCCGATCAACTGACAATGGATCTAAAATCAGATTTTCAATCTAATGAAACAGCCGTGCTGGTAAAACCAGAAGAATTATTTATAAATTTTAACGATCTCGATTTTAAAAAGAAATCCATAGTCTCCACAGAGTTTTCAACACTGTCTTACGCTTTAGAGGGCGTTTCTGACGATTACACTTATCCTACACATCCAATCACCGAATTTGGCAAGGCGCTTTCCACATTAACTGTTGGAACTGATGTTTGGATTAAAACAGTTCAGCAAAAAATTTCCACTTGGAAGGACGAAGATTATTCTCTGTTTATCGCCGTAAAAAACAAATCCCAATCAGAACGACTGAAGCATCTCCTGGAGTTGGCAGAATACAAATGTCATTCAGTAGATAGTTTTGATCAAATTGATGACGACTTATTTCAGCACGAGGGTGCGACAACGATAGTCATAGTAAATCACTTTTTACCGGAAAGTTTAAAATTAGATCGGGAAAAGATCATCTTTTTAAGGGACGAAGATTTCTTTGGGAAAAAAACGCATCTACGTTCCACCGCTGCCGAAGATTTTTCTAGCAAAGCGCAAAGATTAAGTTTCGGTGACCTAAAGCCGAATGATCTTATTGTTCATATCCTTCATGGTGTCGGAATTTACGACGGCTTAAAAAAGATGGCTATTGGTGGCGTAGATTCTGAATTTATTCAAATCAGTTATAAAGACAAAGATAAACTTTATCTCCCCGTTTATCGAATTGCCCAGATTCAAAAATATTCGGGAGCAAACTCCTCTGCCAGCCTTGATAAATTAGGCGGCACTAGTTGGGAAAAAGCCAAAGTAAAAGTAAAATCGCATTTAAAAGATATCGCTTCCGAGTTACTGGCTTTATATGCGCAACGTGCGGAATTATTTCGGAATGCCTTTGTTTTACACGAATCAGATCTTCAAGCTTTCGAATCCGCTTTTCCCTATGACGAAACTGAAGATCAGTTACGTTCTATCAATGATATTTATAAAGATATGAATTCAACAAAACCAATGGATCGACTCATTTGTGGAGATGTCGGATTCGGAAAAACCGAAGTAGCAATGCGGGCCGCTTTTGTTTGTGCACACAATCGCAAACAGGTTGCTGTACTGGCTCCGACAACGGTATTAAGTTTCCAGAATTTAGAAACTTTCAAGAAACGGTTCAAAGGTTGGCCTTTAGAAATTCAAGCAGTAAATCGATTTGTTTCCAACGCTGACGCAAAAAAGATATTGCAAAACCTAAAAGATGGTAAGGTCGATATTCTTATCGGTACTCATCGTTTGTTAAGTAAAGATGTTGTTTTTAAAGACTTGGGTTTATTAGTTATCGATGAAGAACAAAAGTTCGGGGTCACTCATAAAGAGAAAATAAAAAAGCTAAAGGCCAGCGTCGATACGATTGCAATGTCGGCCACGCCAATTCCACGAACTCTAAATATGAGTCTGGTAGGTATCCGTGATTTAAGTTTAATTAATTCCGCGCCGGTTGATCGCCTTCCAACCAGAACGTTTATTTGTAAATTTGAAGAATCAACCATTCGTAAGGCGATCGAAAGCGAAATTGCACGTGGTGGACAGATTTATTTTATTCACAATCGCGTTCAAAGTATTTATGGGGTTGCTGATGAACTTCGCCAGATTGTCCCGAATGCACGAATCAAAGTCGGGCATGGACAAATGGACGAACATCAGTTGGAAGAAACGATGTTGGCTTTTTTTAATCATGAAATTGATATTTTGCTGTGTACAACTATCGTCGAAAGCGGAATGGACGTACCCAAGGCGAATACGATGTTTATCGATCAAGCACACACGATGGGACTAAGTCAGTTGTACCAACTTCGCGGGCGCGTGGGCCGAAGCAAACAGCGTGCTTATTGTTATCTGTTACTTCCACGTGAAAAAAACCTGGAAAAGAATGCACAGGAACGGTTAAAAGTTATTCAGGAAAACACGGCCCTTGGGAGCGGTTTAAAAATTGCGCAGTATGATTTGGAACTACGTGGTTCTGGAAATATCCTTGGTGAAAATCAGTCTGGTCATATCGATGCTGTTGGATACGAGTTATATATGGATCTTCTGAATGAAGCGATACAATCTGCCAAAGGATTGCCGGTTGATGAAAAAGAACTTGAACCGGAGATTAATCTTAGAATTCCGGCATTGATTCCTGACTCGTATATTGCCGATATCCGCATTCGACTTTCTTATTACAAAGCATTAACGGAAATTAAATCGCATGACGATTTGGAAAAAATCGAAGAGGAATTGAAAGATCAGTTTGGTGAAATTCCCGAGCCCTTATTAAATTTAATGGGCCTGATGTTGATTCGGTCTCAATGTAAAAAATTGGGAGTTCGCGACGTTTCTGCTGGTTTAAAAAATGTGTCTCTGATCTTTACCGAAAAAACAAAACTAAAACCGGAAGTTGTTATCGGCTTAGCAATGAAAGAAAATAAAAAATATTCTCTTACTCCTGACCAACGTTTAAATATTCGATTAAATAATATTTCTTGGCCAGCAGTTTACGAAGAGCTCGCCCTGCTCATCAAGATGATTTAGTTCCCGATTTTTAATTCCTAATCATTAATTTTCTTTTGCCTGCAGTTCCTTCTAATAGACCATTAAAAAGCTCGGACAGTCCTCGCTTCAGGTTTCTGTTTATCTTACAACAAATTTTGGCCTCCGGCGCCCAGGATGGGCGGCTGTGCCGGTTGAGTCATGGACGACGTGCCAACAATTTGTTGTAAGATAAACAGAAAGCTTACGCTGCGGAACTCGTTTTTAAGTGGAAATTATAGTAGGGATCTAAAACCCACTCTTCAGAAGAAGCGAAATAGGGACCCGGGAACTAAAATTCGATGCGGAGGCCGGCGCCGACTTCGGTTTTTTCATTCGAAAAATCAGGATCGCCTTCGGCGGCGGAGGGACCGTACTGGGTGGCAAAAATATCCAAGTAGGCATTTTGCATTCCATCCTCGGCCACTCCGATTTGAGTGATCTTAGGATCTGGATCTAAAAAATTAAGCTGTATCAGTAGGCCCACGGATACTGCCGTTGACGGCGCGGTTTTACCGCTGACATTATCAAAACCCTCAGCTGTTTCGACGTAATCGAAATTATAATATTCAATTTTTCCATAGGCAGCCACATACGGTTCTTTCATGATAGCATCGAAGAACAGAGTTCCGCAGATACTTGTTTTTGTAATATCCAAGCCGCTTAAGATTGACGAGTAGTCACTTTGCACATTGGCTTTTCCATAAGTCATACCTAATCCCACGGAAACAATAGGTAGATTGTATTTCCAAGTTAGCTCTACAGATGTCATTTGCATTTGCTTTCCGCCAAATAACTCTTCATAAAGTAAGCCGTCAGTAGGAGATACATATTTAGTTGGCATGAATGGTTCAGACAAAACAGAAAACATTATCGAGTAGTTTTGCCTTCGTTCGATATAAGGAGCTGTCGCTTGCGCTGGGTAAATAATATCAATCATTCCATCATTAGGATTATCATCACTGGCCGGCTCGCGAAGGTAGGAAGCGTTTGCGGAGTTCGAAATAAAAACGGCAGAAATTAACAGAACAACCAGAATGGTCTTAAATAAAAATATCCCTAAGTACTTCAACATAAGGATATGATAACGTTTTTTTTAATTTAAATTAATGTAGTTTTGAAGGCTCAACTAAATCTAGTTCCGCCTTTAGTCTTGCCACTTCGTGCTGGGCGCTTTCCCAATCCACGTTGTCCAAAGACTCCGACGCTAGTCTTGCTTCGCTGTCCTTAAGCTGCCTTTTTACTAAATCAGGTTTGATTTCCTCGGCAGTCATTGCGTGTTCTGCAAGTACGTTGACGCCTTCTGCAGAAACTTGGCAATAACCCCAACTGATAGCAACTTCGAAAAACCGAGCGGTACCTTTTAATTTGTATTTTAAAATTCCCGGAACCAAAGTCGTTAATAGTGGGGCATGCCCAGGAAGAATGTTTAATTCACCCGCGTTGGCTGGGATGATAATTTCTTCCATCTCTTGATCAGTAACTAACTTTTTTTCCGGTGTAACCAAACTCAATTTAAACATCTGAAGCCCTTATTACATTAGTTTTTTAGCTTTTTCGATTGCTTCTTCAATTGTTCCAACCATGTAGAATGCTTGTTCTGGTAAAGCATCGTGTTTACCATCTAAGATTTCTTTGAAACCTTTAACAGTATCCTTAATATCTACATAGCGACCTTGAAGACCAGTAAACTGTTCCGCAACGAAAAACGGCTGCGACAAGAATCTTTGCATTTTACGAGCGCGGG